>JBCBKF010000004.1:0-29092 GCA_038522255.1 Pseudomonadota bacterium | reverse complement strand
ACAGCCGCGGCCGGGGCGCTGTCGTGCGCGGCGCCATGCCCGGAGCAGCGCTCCTGGCGGCGAAGGCTGCGATGCGAGGAGGGGCGGGCTACGTCAAATGCTTGGGGCCTGCAGTGCCGGGCGCTCCAGCAGGACTGGTATGCGATAGCGCACCGCTGGATGAGGTGTTTTCCGACCCTCGGATCAGCGCGGCTCTGGTCGGGCCCGGTTTGGGGCGGGACGCGGGCGCGCGCGAAGTCCTGGGCCAGGCGCTGCGCTGCTCGAAGCCTCTCGTTCTCGATGCCGATGCGCTGCACCTGATCGGGCCACAAACTATCGATGCGGGGGCGAGGATTGTGGTCACTCCCCATGATGGGGAACTCGAAGCTATGTGCGGGGCGTTCGATGTCATCGCGTCAGGGCGGATGGCCCGGGCAAAGGCGCTCGCGATGGCGAGCGGGATGGTGGTACTGGCCAAAGGTCCCGACAGTTTCGTCGCCGCGCCCGATGGAGCGCTGGCGATAGGCCCTGGGGCAACCAGCTGGCTTTCAGTGGCGGGGACCGGGGACGTTCTCGCCGGTCTTGTGGCCAGTCGGCTAGCTACGGGCGCTTCTCCCTTCGATGCAGCTTGCGAGGGGCTGTGGCTACACGCCGAAGCAGCGCGGCTTTGCGGCCCTGCCTTCACCGCTGATGATCTGGCAGACCGGGTAAGCGCATCTTTGGCAGCCTGCCTGTGAGCGAGGCTGAGACCATCCTCCGCATCGCTTCCAAGGGCGACGGCGTCACCGCCTCGGGCCGCCATGTGAAGGGCGCGGTGCCGGGCGATAGGGTGCTCGCAAGCGGAGAAATCGCAGCCGGGCCGCACCGCGTCACAGCGCCTTGTCCGCATTTCGGACCGTGCGGAGGGTGCCAGCTGCAACACGCGGATGAAGAAGCGCTTGGCGATTTTGTCACCAGCAGGGTTCTTAACGCAGCCCACGGTCAAGGTCTTGAACCTGTCGAACAGCTTTTGACCCATCTGTCGCCCGCGCAAACACGTCGGCGCGCAACCTTGCATGCTGTGCGCACTCAAAAGGGCGCGATGCTTGGTTTTCGCGAAGCCGGCTCGCATCGGATCGTCGATCTGAAAGACTGCCCCGTTCTGGCACCAGAATTGGCGCAGCACCTTTCCGGCCTGCGAACCCTGATAGCCACGATTGGAGGCAAAGGTGCCATCGATGTGGGGCTGGCAACCTGCGATCAGGGTGTCGATATCAACATCACCAACACAGCGATTGAAGGCCTTGCTGCTACCGAGGCGGCGCTCGATTACGCCCAGCAAACCGGATGTGCCCGACTAAGCGTTGACCAAGGTTATGGGCAAGAAACCATCTGGGAACCCGATCCGGTCACGGTGACGCTATCAGGCCTGGCTGTGCCGATGCCGGTGGGCGCATTTCTGCAAGCGACGCGCGACGCGGAGGCGCGAGTGGTTGAGGACGCGCGCGAATGGCTGGCGGGGGCAGGGGTGATAGTGGATCTGTTTGCGGGGCTGGGCACCTTTGCTTTTGGCCTTCGCGAAGGGCGCAAGACGCTTGGCGTGGAAGCGGATCGCGCGGCCTATCTTGCCTGCAAGGCTGCTGCGGCGCGGACCAATGGTCATGTCCACGCGCTGCACCGCGATCTGTTTCGCAATCCTCTTCAGGCCGCCGAGCTCAACCGGTTTGGCGCAGCCCTGCTTGATCCCCCGCGTGCCGGCGCAAAGGCCCAGATAGCCGAAATTGCCACGAGCGAGCTTGGCCGCGTGGTCTATGTCAGCTGCAATCCATCAAGCTGGTCGCGCGATGCCGGAACTTTGAGGGAGGCCGGGTTTCGGCTCGAAAAACTGCGTCCTGTCGGCCAGTTTCGATGGTCCACCCATGTCGAACTTGTGAGCCTCTTCACGCGAGGATCAGGCTCTTAAAGCGGCGAGGATGCGTTCCTCCAGCCACCGGGCGTGTTCGGGTTTTGCGAAGGCGTGTCCTGCACCGTCGCAGCGCTTGATCCGCGGATCAGCCGAATTCCAATCGTGATCGAATTGTTGGGCGGTGCGGTCAGCGCTCGCGAGCAAGATCGCCACGTCGCCTTGAAACGTTGCCAGACCCTCGCGCATTTCTTCTACAAGCCTGGTGCCTAAGGGAGCGCCACCGCTCACCGCCCTCCACAAACCTTTTGCTAGCTTTGCGAGATTCACCCCTCCGCGCAGCAGCCTTTTGATTTCGGCGGGGTCCTTTATCTTTGCTGCGTACCGATTGCGGACGGCTGCTGGCGCAGGCAACGGATCGCATCCGGGTTCAGCCTCTTCAAAGGTCCACGGATTTGCAAGGACCAATCCGTCACAGCCCGCGCCGCCCGCCAGCATCAGGGCCGAGGCCGCGTCGCAATTTCCAAAGGCAATGACGCGCCCAACGTCGGGTGCCAGGGCCCTGAAAGCCTTGAGCGCGCTCTCGATATCGCGCTCGGAGGAGCGAAAGCCGCGATTGTCACCTTCGCTGTCGCCGATCCCGCGCCGATCAAACCGGAACACCGGAAAGCCCGCGCGCGCGATCGCGCTGGAGAGATGCGCCTGCCCGCGAAAGGCCCCTGATCGCACTTCGTTCCCGCCGCTCACCATCAGCAGACCGGTGTGACCGGGCGCTGTGTCGAGCGTTCCGGCAAGAGTTAGGCTGCCGCAGGCAAAGGTGGGGTGGAGGCGGCGCATCATGGCTTGCGTGCCGGATCAAGATCCGCCGCGATTGCGTTGGCCAGTCCTTGCGACTGATCGCGATCTTCGCCCGGCTCTGCGAGCAGCCAGAGCGCAGTGCCGCCAATATCCGCCTGGTCAATCACCTTGTGCAACGCATTGTTGGCGAGCGCATGGGTCTCCAGTTCGCGTATCATTTCCGGACCGAGGTCCCAACCAGCGAGGCTTATCCCCTTTTGACGGCCTTCCTGAAGCAACGCCTCACGCGTTTGTGTGCGGCCCGCCTCTCGCGTTTCGATCACGTGAGAGCGCACCATGGTTGAGAGCAATTTGGCCCCTTCAAGCGCCGCATACCGCCAGCCCGGCAAGGCGTCTGGCACCAGCAGCGCTCCGCCGCGAATGGCAAGCATGTGCGTCGCCTCGATGGTTTTGGCAAATTGAGCAAGCTGCCGCTTCCAATGCGAAAGCGTCTGATCGTGCGTGGGAGCGAGGCTTTCGTTCATCCCCGGCAGATCGGGAAGAAAACAGTCAACGCCTGCCTCGTCGAGCGCGCGCATCACGCTCACTGTAAAGCGGCGCAGCTTTCCCGCTTCATGAAACAGGGCAGGGGCAATCGCAATGCGAACTGGGCGTTGCTGATCGAAAGCGAGCAACATCTCCTCATTCGCGGCTGCAGCCTCGTCAAGCATGGGTGACCACGTACCAACGATCATGATCCAAACGCTGCCGGTCTGTCCCGCTGATCGGTCAGATTTCAGCTACCTTTGCGTTTACGAAAGACAGCAATCCGCCGAAGGTTTCCAGCATTTCGCCATCAACGTCATCGTCTTCGATCACAATCCCCAGCCGGTCTTCAATTTCAGTGAGGAGCCCCGCGACGGCCATTGAGTCCAGCTCAGGAAGGTGGCCGAACAGCCCACTTTCTGCCTCCAGCTCGTCTGCGTCCTCAGCAGCAATACCAAGAACATCGGTGAGCACCGCCCTTAGCACTGCCTGCGTCTCAAGCTGCGATGTATGAGCGGTTTGCGCAAGACCATTCTCCAACGCGGCCGTGTCCTGCATAGGTGAGTTGTTGCTCATGGCCCTTGCGATCCCTTCCTGACCCATTGAGAGCGTCTGATCTCGCCTTTGACCTTACGGAAAGGGGAAAGCTTTGCCCAGTAACTTTAAAAATCAGCGTAACGATTGGCGCGCGCCCTTAGCTCTCAGCCGGTAACCGCGCAAGGGCAGGCGTTGCGTTGTCGCGCAAGCGTGAGGCGGCAAGGCGGGCAAGATCGATCCATGCTCGCAGGCTTGTCATGTCAAGGCAATCGATCTGAAAGCGTGGACGGGTTTGCTCCATCCAGTCGCGCTTGTACGGTTCATCGCCGGTGCCAAAATCGATTTCCTGGACAGCGTCCTCATCGATGGCGTGCCGAAACATCGCGGCACTAAGGATTGTTCCAGCGGAAAGGTGCCGGTGGCTTTCAAGATGGGCCAGCTTGTGGATGTAGGCGAAACCGCCTTCGACGGTCCAGAACTGCGCGGCCACGGTTTGGCCCTCGTGATCGGCAAGCCCCAGGCGAAGTCTCCCCGCAGCGCCTTCTTGCGCGGCGAAGGCGCGAAGCATTTCGGATCCGCCTTCGCGCGGCTTCCAACTGGCCGCATAGACGTCCTGGTACGCTTTCCATACGCTTTTGTCGAAACGGTCATGCACCGTGACATGAACCTTGTCCGCCTTTCGCCGCAGCGTGTTTCGCAAAGCGCCCGGTCGCGTTCGCCAATAATCTTCAAAGCTACGGCCTGCGACCTGCACAACGTGGTTTGTGTCACACACCGAGACTTCCACGCGCCAACCCGCATGGGCGAAGGCTTTGGCAAGCCGTGTGGCGCAGCCGTCTTCTTCGGGTATCGGCGCCAGGGTCACCCGATGCGCCCGATTGCGAAGCTTACTGGCAATCGCTTCGATCAACGCATCGCCTGCTGGATTTGTTGGCGCAATCGGGCGCCAGGTAAAACTGTACCAGTTGCGAAAGCTCGTCATGGCTCCCGCGTGCTCTTCAAGAACCAGCGCAGCGCGCCGGTCGCCATCGCACGCTGTCGCGACGAGCGGCGTGAGACCGGATTGCGCCAGGAGCTCGTACCATTCGGCGCGGTCAAACGGCGCGCGCGGCTTGATTTCGCAAGCCGGAGCGGCGAACATCTCTTGCAAGACGTTAACGCTGTCATGATATCGTGCTGTGATCAAACCTGCGTCGCCTCTTGCGAAAGCTAAATGCCTCAATCTCCTGATCCCACGCCCTTTCCGCTTGATCATATCGCCGACCGGGCGAGCGAAACGGGTAAGGGCGAGCGACCGGCGCTGCTGCTCAAGGATAAGACGCTTAACCACGAGGCGTTAAGACAGCGTGTTTCGAGGCTTGCCGGATGGTTACAGGAGCGTATCCCCAGCGGGCGCGCGCGCGTCGCCACCTGGGCAGCCAAGGGCGAACTGACCTGCCTCATGCCGCTCGCCGCGGCGCGAGCAGGGCTTGTGCATGTGCCAATCAACCCACTTCTGAAGCGCGCGCAGGCGGCATACATTCTTGCCAATTGCGACGCGTCGCTTCTGATCGGAACGAAGAGCCGCTTATCATCGCTTGGTGAGGACGATCTTCCAGAGGGTTGCGCCGTGCTCGGCGAGCAGACGGCTCTGCAACAAGCCCATGATCTGGCCCGCGAAGTCGGTCCTTCCAACGCTGATCCTGATGAACTGGCTGCAATCCTGTATACCAGCGGCTCGACCGGTCGGCCCAAAGGTGTGATGCTCAGCCACGCCAACCTCTGGCTTGGCTCGGTCAGCGTGGCGCACTATCTCGGGCTCGCGCGCGATGATGTGACGCTGGCGGTGCTGCCGCTGTCATTCGACTATGGCCAGAACCAGCTGCTTTCGACGTGGTATGCAGGAGGCAGCGTTGCCCCGCTCGATTTCCTCTTTCCAAAGGATGTGGCAAAAGCATGCGCCCAACACAAGGTGACGACCCTTGCCGCCGTGCCACCCTTGTGGGTCCAGTTGAGTGAGATTGATTGGCCTCAGGAAGCCATTGCCTCAATGCGCCGCCTAACCAATAGCGGCGGGGCCCTGACCACCGAATTGGTACGGGTCCTGCGCGACCAGTTTCCCGCAGCCGATCTCTATCCGATGTACGGTTTGACCGAAGCTTTCCGATCAACCTTCCTACAGCCTTCGCTGGTCGATGCGAATCCCACCTCCATGGGCACCGCCGTCCCGTTTGCCGAGGTCCTGGTGGTCAACGATGCCGGCAATGTCGCTGAGGCCGATGAAGAAGGCGAACTTGTCCATTGCGGGCCGCTGGTCGCGCATGGCTATTGGCGCGATGAACGGCGGACGGCAGAGCGGTTTCGCCCTGCGCCCTCAGCTTCGCTTTATGGCGGCTTAGCGGTATGGTCAGGTGACCGGGTCAAGCGGTCAGCCGATGGTCTCTTGCACTTTATCGGACGTCGCGATGCGATGATAAAGAGCTCGGGCAACCGCATCAGCCCGCAGGAAATCGAAGACGCGGCGATTGCCTTTGACGGTGTGGCAGAGGCGGTTGCATTAGGGCTGCCCGATGATCGTTTGGGGCACGCGGTCCACTTGGTGGCGAAGGGCAGTGAGGAACACGGCGAGGCGCTTGCAAAGCATCTGATGCGCGAATTGCCGAACTTCATGCAGCCCAGGGCGATCCATTGGCGTGCCGCCCTCCCGCTCAATCCCAATGGCAAGGTTGATCGCGGCGCTCTTTATCGCGAGCTTCTGGAGGATGCGGCGTGAGCAAGCCGCTCGGACCCATACCGGATGGCTTTTCAGCTTGCGATGGCGAGCTCGCAATTGGCGGACAGAGCGCAAGCGAACTTGTCGAAAGGGCAGGACGCACGCCGTTGTTCGTCTATTCCAAGGCGCTTCTTAGCTCGCGCATGGCCGATCTTCGCGCTGCTTTGCCGCCGCGGATCGGGGTCAATTACGCGATCAAGGCCAACCCGCACCGCGATGTGGTGACGTATATGAAATCTCTCGCGGACGGCTTCGATATTGCCTCGTCAGGGGAACTGGACCTTACCCTCTCGATTGGCATCGATCCAGCCCGGATCAGCTTTGCAGGGCCTGGCAAGCGTGACGATGAGCTCGAACCAGCGATTGCCGCGGGCGTGACCCTCAATTGCGAATCCGAAGGCGAGGCTGCGCGCGCGCTCGCCATCGGTGAAAAGCTTGGCAAGGCTCCTCGGATTGCGATCCGCGTGAACCCCGATTTTGAACTCAAGGGTTCGGGCATGAAAATGGGAGGAGGGGCGAAACCCTTCGGCGTAGACGCGGAGCGGGTGCCGGACCTTGCCCGACAAATTCTCGGCAGCGGCGCTCAGTGGCGCGGGTTGCATATCTTCACCGGAAGCCAGACTTTAAGCGCGCACGCCATCATCGAGGCGCAAGCCAACGTTTTGAAACTCGCGAGTGAATTGGCAGGCCAGATTGGCGAGCCGCTGCCCAAACTCAATATGGGCGGAGGCTTTGGCATTCCGTATTTTCCAAAGGATACCCCTCTCGATCTGGCGGTGGTGGGCGAGGCCCTTCGTTCCATGGTCGCAGACTTGCCCGGGCCATTGCAGCAGACCGAATTGTGCCTTGAACTGGGGCGCTATCTGGTGGGCGAGGCCGGCGTCTATCTTTGCCGGATCATTGATCGCAAGGTGAGTCACGGCGTGACTTATCTCGTTACCGATGGCGGTCTGCATCACCAACTGGCCGCGTCAGGCAATTTCGGGACAGTGGTGCGCCGCAATTACCCTGTTGCGATCGCGACGCGATTTGATGCCGCACCGCAAGAGGATGTAAACGTAGTGGGCTGTTTGTGCACCCCGCTGGACCGTCTGGCGGACGAGGCAGCGATGCCGCGCGCCAATGTGGGCGATCTGGTGGCTGTCTTTTGTGCAGGAGCCTACGGCGCGAGCGCCAGCCCCTCAGCATTTTTGGGCCATGGGCCCGCCGCTGAAATGCTCGTTTAAAGCCAACGTAGAAACCCGGCGTTAACCTGTCCAAAACCTGCTGTCCCATAGCGGGATATGGCCGGAATCTGCCATTTATTCCTAAGACTATGTTCACCATTTCAAGCGAGAAAACGCAGGCTCGTCGCCAGCGCCGGATGGCAGGTCGCGCCTGCCCGAAAGGTTCAGGCTGGCCAGGCCACGCCAAGGATACGGATCAATGTCACACTCGCTTTCCCTTCTCCGGTATGCCGGGCTTGCTATTGCAGCCGCCGCGTTGAGCGCGTGCGGTGCGGGCCCGAGTGTCGAGCTGCCGCCTGCCGTACCCAGTGCGGCGCCTGCTGCCCCCAAAGAAGATTACTTGATTGGCCCATCGGACAACATCACCATCCATGTCTGGCGCAATCCCGAACTGAGCGCGGAAGAGATCCAGGTACGCCCCGACGGCCGGATTACGATCCCGCTCGTGCGCGACATGGTCGCGGTCGGCAAAACGCCGACCCAGCTTCAGGACGATATCCGCGACGTGCTCGCTGAATATATCGAACAGCCAATCGTCTCAGTCATCGTCAACACGTCGATCGGTGAGCTTTCGCAGCAGATTCGCATCACCGGTGCGGGCGCGCAGCCCGCTGCTTTGCCATACCGGGCCAATATGACGATCCTCGATGCGATGATCGCTGTGGGCGGTCTGGGCGAATTTGCCGCGGGCAACAACGCGACGCTGACCCGCTATGATCCGGTGGAGGGGAAGAACACGCTTTACCGCCTGCGGCTTAAAGATCTGCTCAACAAAGGCGATGCGAGCGCCAATGTCGCGCTTAAGCCCGGCGACACGATCTCGATCCCGGAGAGCCGTTTTTAAAGGGCGTGCGGGAGGATGGACGAGATCTCCGATGAACTGCGCGCGGCGCTCTACACGGTCTGGCATCGCCGCTGGCTCGCCTTGGCGATTGCCTGGGGTGTGTGTCTGCTGGGCTGGCTGGCGGTGGCGCTGATCCCCAATTCCTATGCTTCGCGCGCCCGCATTTATGTCGATGTTGAAGATGTGCTGTCCGAACAGCTTGGAATTGCCGGAGATGGCCGCGAGGAAATCACGCGTGTGCGCCAGACGCTGGCGAGCAATGTGAACCTCGAAAAAGTCATCAAGGGTACCAAACTGGGCGAAGGGATCACGGATCGCGGCGCGATGAACGCAGCGGTGGCCGACTTGAGCAAAAAGGTCTCGGTGCGCAGCGAGGAAGACAATCTGTTCGAAATTTCGGCGACAGTTGGCAAGAGCAGTCTGAGCGACGCCCAGAATGCCGTGCTGGCGCGGAACGTCGTCCAGAAGCTGCTCGACATCTTTCGCGAAGAGCACATCGCCGGCAGCCGTGTGGGGGTCAATCGCGCGCTGACTAAGATTGACGAGCAATTGGGGGAACGCAAACGCGAACTTGAGGAAGCCGAAGCGCGGCGGCTGAAGTTCGAAGCGCAATACCCCGATCTGATCGGCGGTTCCGCCTCGCTTTCAGCCAAGATCCAGCAATTGCGCACCGAGATGCGTGATATCGATGCCGATCTGGCGGGCGCGCAAAGCGCCTTGGCGAACCTGAGCGGCCAGATTGAAAACACGCCGCGCACAATTGCCGGTCAGGGCGGCACGAGGGGGCCGAAAGCTGCGCTGGCCCAAGCGCAGCAGCAACTGGCAGCTTTGAGGGCGCGGGGATTGACCGATCAGCATCCTGACGTCGAGGCGGCGATCAAACAGGTGGTTTTCTTGCGTCAGGAGGCCGAGCGCGCCGGGCCGGATGAAGACTTTGGCACCTTGAACCCTGCTTATTCCTCGCTTGTGGCGATCCGGTCTGATCGCGAATCCACGATCCAGTCGCTGGAATCGCGCCGCGCCGCAATCCAATCGCAAATCGCCAACCTTGTCGCCAGCCAGGCCTCTGAGCCCGCTGTTGCGGCCGAGGCTAATCGGATCAGCCGCGATTACGACGTGCTGCGCCAGAATTATGAAAAGCTGCTGCAGGATCGCGAGGAAATTCGCACACGCGGCGAAGTGGATGATGAGACCAGCCAATTCAAATTCGATCTTATTGATCCGCCCGTGGTGCCGCAGCAGCCCGCGGCTCCCAACCGGCCACTCCTCCTGCTCGGCGTGCTGATTGTCGGGTGCGGAGCGGGTGTCGGCGCGGCTTGGGGGATGAGCCAGATGCGTTCGACCTTCATGACGGCGCAAAAGCTGGAGCGAGCCTTTGACCTGCCTGTTATCGGGACCATTTCAAAGTCGGTCTCAGACAGCGCAAGGCTGCTTGCCCGCCGTCGTCTCAAACAGTTTGCCGGCGCATCGGCGGCTCTGCTGGGCGTGTTCGTGATCTTGCTGGCGATCGAAATGGTCGCGGTGCGGACCGTGGCATGAGGCGGGGCAGATGACCAAACACACTCCCATTCGCCCAGAGCGCAAGACCGAGCCGAGTTCGAGCCGTTCTCTGCTCGAGCGCGCAGGATCGGCGTTTGGACTTGAGGACTTTGCACCCTCTTCTGTGCCCGGCGATCTGCCCGAACCAACGCCCAAGTCCAAATCGCCAATGGCTCAGCCCGAGCCAGGGCCAAGCAGCGCGCAATCCGTTCCGGCTGACCTCCCGCCCGAGCCCCGCCTGCAATTGTGCGGACCGCGCTACGAGGTCGATCGTGAGGCCCTACGCGAGAGCGGGCTTATCGTACCCGAAGATCCAGTGACCGGCCTGCTTGAAGAATTTCGCATCATCAAGCGTGAAGTGCTCGCCGATGCGCGGGCGTCGAGCGATGTTAACGCGCGCAGGGTCTTGATCAGTTCACCGCTGCCGGGAGAAGGCAAGACCTTTTGTGTCGCCAACCTTGCCATCGCTCTGAGCGCTGAGCGCGATGTCGAAGTGCTTCTGATTGATGCGGATGTGAACAATCCTTCAATCTCTCAGCGGTTTGGGATCGCTGACGCGCCGGGCTTTATGGATGCCTTGACGGGTGGCGATCAGCGCCCAGAGAAGCTGGCGATTGAAACCGATATAGAACGCCTGTTCATCATGCCCGCAGGCACAAGCAGCATGCGCGATTCGGACTTGTTCGCAAGCGCGCGCACGGGCGAGGTTCTTGATCGATTGACGCAAGGCGCGCCCAATCGGTTTGTGCTGTTTGATACACCGCCCGCCCTGGCCGCTTCGCCTGCGGCTGAACTCGCGGCGTTTGTCGGTCAGGCACTGCTTGTGGTGCGTGCGGACGAGACCAGCCGCGCCGCAATCGAGGATGCCCGGCAATTGCTTGCCGCCTGCGCGGACCTCAAATTGCTGCTCAACGCTGTGCAATTCAGCCCATCGGGCCGCCGGTTTGGCGGTTACGGCGCGACAGAGGGCGTATGACACGCGCTCTTAGACTTTGCACGCCGGGCCTAAGCGCTTTTGTGGCTATCGCCCTTGGCACCGCAGCGCAGGCACAGAATGCTGGCAACGCCCCGCCGACCTCTACCAGCCAGCCCTATATCGAAGTCAGCCAGGTCCTGACCGCAGAGCTTACACCTGGTGATGACGTGCTGACCTTCACCCAGGTTGCTGCCGGGATTGACACAACGGTCCTCGGCAAGAATTCGGCTGCCTCTGTCTCCGTGCGCTATGAGCGCAATTTCGGCTATGGCGACGCGGTGGATTCCGACACGATCAGCGGGATCGCGCGCGGATCGCTCGCGATTGTGCCACGCGCTGTCACGTTTGAGGCAGGCGCGCTTGCAAGCCGGGCGCGCATTGATGGCGGCGGCGGCGTCTCAAGCAACCCGTTGATTGCCGAAGACGCAACGAGCGAAATCTACAGTCTCTACGCTGGCCCCACGATTGCGACGCGCGCGGGCGCGATTGACCTCACGGGAAGCGCCTTTATTGGCTACAACCGGATCGAGACCAATGATGCGCTGGTAAACGAAGAGGGCGAAGTCCTTGACGTATTTGATGAAAGCGTAACCTATGCAGGCCAGGTGCGCGCTGCGACACGGCCGGGCGATGGGCTGCCGGTTGGCTTGGGTGTTGGTGCTGGTGGCTTTCAGGAGGATGTCGACACGCTCGATCAGCGAGTGCGCGATGTCTATGTGCGCGGCGATGTGACGATCCCTGTTAGCGACAGCTTCGCGGTGGTCGGCGGCGTGGGCTATGAAGATGTCGAGGTGTCGAGCCGCGATGCCGTGCGAGACGAAAATGGCGATCCGGTGATCGGCGATGATGGCCGTTTTGTGACCGATGAGAACTCGCCGCGACAGATCGCGTTCGACGTGGACGGATTGATCTGGGATGTCGCTGTGCAGTGGCGGCCAAGCCGTCGTACATCGCTGACCGCCACCGTTGGGCGCCGATACGATTCGACCACGTATTACGGCAATTTCTCTTATGTGCCCGACAGCCGCAGCGCTCTGGCGGTGAACGTTTATGATGGCCTCACCGGATTTGGCGGCGCGCTGACCAATTCGTTCAGCGGTGTTTCAGCGGACTTTTCAGCGACCCGCAATGCCCTGAGCGGAGACCTTACCGGGCTGCTAACGGGCGATGAGGGCGCAACCGGGCTTGGCCTCCTTGGCTCTGCCCGATCAGCCGCCTTCCGCGGACGGGGCGGAAGTATCAGCTATCAGCGCACGATCGGACGGCTCAACGCTGCTTTGGCGGCCGGGTATGACAGGCGAACCTTTGTTGGCGCCGAAGGAAATGTGCTCGAGGAAATCGACGGGCTTCGCGATGAAAGCTATTTCATTCTCGGCTCGCTCAGCAGCGATATCGGCCAGAGCGGCGGCCTGACCACCAACGCTTATATCAATTGGTTCACCAGCGAGGTGAACAATTCCGACCTCACCGCTTACGGTGCATCCGCCGCATACAGCCGCACTCTGACCGGTCGTCTGTCTGCGCGCGCGGCGCTCGCCGTTGACTATTTCGACAGTGAATTCAGCGAAGAGGATTTTGCCGCCGCCAGCGCGTTGGTTGGCGTGCGCCTCGACTTTTGACCGAACGGAGCCAGATGGGATGTACGAGCAATATTACGGCCTCAGCGGACGCCCGTTTCAGCTGACGCCTGATCCGAAGTTCTACTTCGAAAGCGTCAGCCACAAGAAAGCGATGAGCTATCTTGGCTATGGCCTCAATCAGGGTGAAGGCTTCATCGTCATCACGGGCGAGGTGGGCGCGGGCAAATCCACGCTGGTCGCCCATCTGATGGAGCGGATTGATCGCAACGCGCTCACCGTGGCGCAAGTCGTGACCAGCGCGCTGGACGGTGAAGAGCTGATCCATGTGGTAGCGCAAAGCTTTGGTCTCCCGATCGAAGGCAGGGACAAAGCGGGAGCTCTTGGCGCGATCGAGCAGTTCCTGCAGGATGAGGCGCGTGCGGGCCGACGCTGCCTGTTGGTGGTGGACGAGTGCCAGAACCTCGATTTTACTGCGCTTGAAGAGCTGCGCATGCTTTCAAACTTTCAGCTGGGTTCGCACCCGCTGCTGCAAAGCCTGCTTTTGGGGCAACCCGAATTTCGCCGGACCCTGGCGCATCATCCGGATCTTGATCAGCTGCGCCAGCGGATCATTGCCTCGCACCATCTCGAAGCTCTCGATGAAGACGAGGTTGAAAGTTACATCACCCACCGGCTCGAACGCGTTGGCTGGGATGGTCGACCAGCATTTGGTGAAGGGGTGCTCGGGCAGCTTTATCGCGCCACGCTCGGCATTCCGCGCAGGGTCAATCAGGTCATGAACAGGCTCTTGCTGCTCGGGGCGATTGAGGAATCCGCCACGCTCAGCCTCGCAATGCTCGAAGCGGTGTGCGAGGAAATGGCCGCGGATCAGACGAACGGCGTTCCTCGCGATGCAAGCGTTGAAAAGACAGCGCGTGCTGCAGTGACTCCACGGTCCGAGGGTGCCGATCCCGAGAGCGGTGATTCGAATGTCGTCCCTGCTCAAATTGCCGACCGTACAGCCCAGCTTGAGGCCGCGATTGCCGAATTGCAGGCCGCGGGCACTTCAGAGAGCTACGGCGCGCTCAGCGCTGTGCAGGGCGCAAAGGATCCCGAGGTCGAAGAGGCAATCGGTCGCCTTGAACAGCGCCTGGAAGAGCAGGAAGCCTCCTTTCGGCATGTCCTCACCATGCTCATCGAATGGCTGGAAGATGGCTCATCGCGCGAGGCAGCCTGAACCATGGCAACGCATGGCGAACAGGCAAAGCAGCAGTTGGTGAACGGGCTGTCAGTGGATGTTGAGGACTGGTTCCAGGTCGGCGCGTTTGAAACCTCGATCGACCGCCGCGACTGGGAAACCATTCCGACGCGCGTGGAGGGTAATGTCGATGCCATTCTCGATCTGTTTGCCGAGACCGGCGTAAACGCCACCTTCTTCACTCTTGGCTGGATTGCCGAGCGGCACCCGGCGCTTGTCCGTCGCATCGCCGATGCCGGGCACGAAATCGCCAGTCACGGCTATGATCACGCGCGTGTCTTCACCTTCAACCGCGCCCGGTTTGCCGCCGACATCACCAAAGCGCGCGCCATTCTTGAAGACGCGTCCGGGCAAAAGGTAATTGGCTATCGCGCACCAAGCTTCTCGATTGACGCGCGCACCCCCTGGGCGTTCGAGGAGCTGGCAAGGCAGGGATACACCTATTCCTCCAGCGTCGCGCCAGTAGCGCATGATCATTATGGCTGGCCAGAGGCGCCGCGTTTCGCGTTTAGGCCCATTGCAGGCTCTGAACTGATCGAACTGCCGGTTACCACTGCGATGCTGGGCTCTCGGCGCGTGGCGGCAGGCGGGGGAGGGTTCTTTCGAGTTCTCCCCTACCGTTTCACACGCTGGGCCATCCAGCAGGTCAACACGCAGGACCAGCGCCCTGCGGTGTTTTATTTTCACCCTTGGGAAGTCGATCCCGAACAGCCGCGCGTTGCCAATGCGCCGATGCGATCAAAGTTGCGGCACTACACCGGCCTTGGCAAGATGGCAGGCAAGCTGCGCGCGCTTCTCGATGACTTTGCCTGGGGCCGGATGGACGCGATCGCCTTCACGCAGGCCGCGCAGGCCATGGACGGCCCGGTGGCTCAACACGCGGAGCAAGGGATTGCAGCGTGAACGCGCCAATTGCCATAAACCATCAGGTTCGTCTCGCCGATCTCTCGGACGCGCGCTTTGTATCGCGGATTGAGGCATTCGTGTGCGAGCAAGGCGGCAGCCTGTTTCACCGCCCCGCCTGGTTGATGGGCGTCGAAGCGGGTACGGGCCAGCGCGCTGCAGGCTTTGTAAGCGAGCAATTGGGCGTCATAACAGGATGGCTGCCGATCACAGAGGTACGATCGGCCCTGTTTGGCAAAGCGCTTGTTTCCAGCGGCTTCGGTGTCGGAGGCGGCCTTTGCACCAGCAGCGACGAAGCGGCCAAGGCGCTGGTCGAAGCGGCTCAGGCCCACGCGCTGGCCAATGGTTTTGCAAGTCTCGAACTGCGCGGAGGCGACTGTCCGCCTGGAGAAGGCTGGTGCCAATGGAACGACAAACATTGCAGTTTCGAACGCGCGCTGGCGACAGATGACGAGGCAGAACTGCTAGCGATCCCGCGAAAGGCGCGCGCCGAGGTACGCAAGGGTTTGAAAACGGAACTAAGCGTCCGAGTGGGCCGCACATCCGAAGATGCCCGCGCGCATTACGCGGTATACGCCGAAAGCGTGCGCAATCTGGGCACGCCCGTGTTCCCGGCAAAGCTGTTTCGCGCGATGCTGGAGGCGTTTCCCGGCAAGAGCGATATCCTTACTGTCACAAAGGATGGCGCTCCGATTGCCAGCGTCTTGAGCTTCTACCACGGTGGAGCGGTCTTGCCGTTGTGGGGTGGCGGCAGCATTGCGGCGCGAGGCGCGCGGGCGAATGAATTGATGTATTTCAAGCTGATGAGCCATGCCCGGCAAAGCGGGATGGAGCGGTTCGACTTCGGTCGCTCAAAAACCGGCAGCGGGCCTTACCGGTTCAAGAAAAACTGGGGCTTTGATCCCGTGCCGCTCGTTTACGCGCAATGGACGGTGCCAGGTCGAACGCCGCGCGACGTGGACCCGACAAGCGCGGCCTTTTCGCGCAAGATCGAATTATGGAAAAAGCTTCCCTTGCCAGTCGCCAATCTGATTGGCCCGCTTATCGCGCGCGGCCTTGCCTAGGGCTTGATCCGTGAGCGATATTCTCTTCCTGGCCCACCGTGTGCCGTTTCCACTCAACCGCGGCGACAAGATCCGCAGCGGCAATCTGCTCAAGAAGCTCGCATCTCTGGGGCCTGTGCATGTCGGCTGCTTTGCCGAGACAGCAGAGGACCGGGCTGCGGCATCGCAGATCGCCGCCATCAGCGCTTCGCACTGCGTCGTGAACCGAAATAAGCCACTTGCCCTTGCCGGAGCGCAGGCGGTGCTGAGCGGCAAGCCAGTGAGCCTGACCGCGTTTTACAGCGCCCGGCTTGAAGACTGGGTCGCTCGCAAACTTGAACACGACGCAATCGATACAATCGTCGTTTTCTCCGGGCAAATGGGGCAGTACGTGCCCAGCGGTTTTCAGGGCCGGGTCATTACTGACTTATGCGACGTCGATAGCGCCAAGTTCGAGGCATACGCCGCTGATGGCGAGAGGGTTTGGCTCAACCGAAGGGAGGCATGTCTGCTGGCGCGGGAGGAAGAGCGGATCGCCAGGCGTTCGGATGCGACCCTGCTGATCAGCGAGGCCGAGGCGGCTTTGCTGCGTTCTCGCCTGAGCACCCCGCACGAGGCGCGCGTAATGGCAATGGGCAACGGCATTGATGGCGCAAGCTTCGATCCTGACGTCGTGACGCCGCACCCTGACATTGCAGGCTCAGCGGGGCCGCATTTTATCTTCACAGGGCAGATGGATTACCGCCCTAATGAAACCGCGGTCCTTTGGGCGCTCGAATACTTTTTGCCGCTGGCGCGCGCACGTTATCCTGATGCGCAACTGCACATCGTTGGTCGTGCGCCGACCGCTGCATTGCAAGCCCGCGCAAATGCTCCGGGCGTGCGCATATGGGGCGAAGTTGCAGACGTGAAGCCATTTCTGGCTGCTGCGACCTGCGCTTTGGTTCCGTTGCAGATTGCGCGCGGGGTGCAAAACAAAGTGCTCGAAGCCATGGCCATGGCACGGCCTGTCCTTTTAACACCCGGAGCTGCAACGGGAATTGATGCGCTGGATGGGAAACACTGGATGGTTGCCCCGCCCAACGCGCAGACGATGCTGGATCGGTTCGCGCATCTGATTACCGAGCCGGGCGCTGGCGAGCGCATGGGGCGGGCTGCGCGGCAATTTGTGCTCGATCACCACGATTGGGATGCGCGACTGGCCCCGCTAGACGCTTTGCTGGGCAGCAAGGCGCGCTTTGGGGAGAGCCGCAATGCCGCCTGACAGCGTGAGTCTTTCTGAGGCAGGTCCCGTCTGGTCGAACGATCAAGGAGCCGCGGCCCGGCCACTTGTTTGGCGGCGGTCGTTGACCTGGCTAGGGCTTGCGATCTGTCTCGTTGCAATTGTGACTTTTCGAGAATGGGGCGAGATGGTGCACCAATGGTGGAGCATCGACACCTACACCCACATTCTGCTAGTGCCTTTGATTGGCCTGTGGCTTGTCTGGCTCAAAACCGGTGAGCTGGCGAGGATTGAACCACGGCCGTGGGGAGCAGGCCTCTTCGTGGTGGCTGCGGCGCTCGGCCTGTGGCTTACCGGGCGTGTGACGGGAATGAACCTTGTGGCCCATGCCGGGGCGGTGGGCGCCTTGCAGGGGGCGATCCTGGCGGTGCTGGGAGTGCGCGTCGGCGTATTGATCGCCTTGCCCGTCGCTTATCTCGCCTTTCTGGTGCCGTTTGGTGATGAGATCATCCCACCGCTCCAATCGATCACGGCTAGGCTGGCGATTGCGCTAACCCAGGTGAGCGGCGTTCCGGCGGTGATTGACGGGATTTATATCGATACCCCGGCCGGCCTTTTCATCGTCGCAGAGGAGTGTTCGGGGGTGAAGTTCCTGATCGCCATGGTGACGCTGGCTGTCCTTGTGGCTTTTACGCGCTTTGAAAGCTGGCGCCTGCGCGTTGCCTTTCTCGCCGCTTCGATTGTCGTGCCGGTGCTTGCCAATGGCGCGCGCGCGTGGGGGACGATCTATATCGCTCAGTTTGCCGGCATCGAATTTGCGGTGGGTTTCGATCACATATTCTATGGTTGGGTGTTCTTCGCTCTTGTCGTTGCTTGCCTGCTCGCCGGGGCCTGGCCGTTCTTCGAGATTGAGCCGGAAGAATACGGCCTGACAGCGCGCGAAGTCGCAGAACGGCCATGGGTTGCGCGGCTTGAACGACATGGCGTGAGCGCTTCTGTCGCCGTTGCAGCGATCGCGGTTATGGCGCTGTGCGCGGGCTTTGCGGCCGCGCTGCTTGCGCCATATGGCCTCGCCTGAGGCGGCGGCTTTATGTGCGGCATCGCCGGCCTGTTCGATCCGAAGGGCGCATCCTTGATCGAGCCCGAACGCATTGAGCGCATGACCAACGCGCTGGCCCATCGCGGCCCGGATGGAGCCGGTGTGTGGACCGCACCGGGAATTGGGCTTGGTCACAGGCGCTTGTCGATCATCGACCTGCAGGGTTCGCCTCAGCCCATGCATTCCACCGATGCCCGCGCGGTGATCGTGTTCAACGGCGAGATCTACAATTACCGTGCCTTGCGAGACGAGCTTGCGGGCGAGGGCGCGCGCTTTGCCACCAATGGTGATACCGAAGTCATCCTTGCCGCCTGGCAGCGCTGGGGAGTGGGCTGTCTCAAACGGCTCGATGGCATGTTCACCTTTGCGCTCTATGACCTTGATAAAAGGCAGCTCTTCCTCGCGCGTGATCGACTTGGGGTAAAGCCGCTCTTCCTCGCCGAACTCCCGGATGGGACACTGGCTTTTGCTTCCGAGTTGAAAGGCCTGCTGGCTTTGGGCGCACTGGACACCCGGATAAACCCGCAAGCGCTCGAAGCCTATCTGACATGGGGTTACGTGCCGGATAGTCATTCGATCCTTTCCGGCGTGTGGAAGCTTCCGGCTGCACATTTCCTGCTCTGCGAGGGGGGTAAGCCGCTTTCTCAACCGCGAAGGTGGTGGGACGTGAGCTTAGCAGAGCGTGAAAGCGCATCGCAGGCCGATCTTGCGGACGAACTGACAGCCAGGATGCGCGCGGCGGTCGCTTCACGCATGGTGTCCGATGTGCCGCTGGGCGCCTTTTTGTCGGGCGGGGTCGACAGCTCCAGTGTGGTTGCATTCATGAGCGAGGTCAGCGATCGCCCGGCCAAGACCTGCTCGATCGGGTTCGACGTGACGGCTCTCGATGAGACGCATTATGCCCAGCGCATCGCCGATCAGTTTGGCACCGATCACAGCGCGCGCAGCGTCAGCCCGGACGACTTTGGCGCCCTCGAAACGTTGGCCGCGATGTTCGATGAGCCGTTTGCCGACGCTTCCGCGCTACCGACCTGGCGGGTCTGCCAACTGGCTCGCGAAACTGTGACCGTGGCGCTTTCGGGCGACGGGGCGGATGAGGCCTTTGCGGGCTATCGCCGCCAGGTCTTCCACCATAATGAAGAGTGGCTGCGCGGATTTCTCCCGAGCGCATTGCGCGCGCCCGTGTTCGGGGCATTGGGCCGGGCGTGGCCTAAAGCGGACTGGGCCCCGCGTCCCCTGCGGGCCAAAGCGACGTTTCAAGCGCTCGCACTTTCGGGCGAAGAGGGATATGCGCGCGGCCTCTCGGTAACGACGCAAGAGCAGCGCGCTACGCTCTACAGTGAGGCGATGAAGCGGGATTTGGACGGGTTCCGGGCAGAGGATGAACTGATCGCGCTGATGCGCGAGGCGCCGGCGCGCACCGGGCTCGACCGCGCGCAATACGCCGATCTTACCTTTTGGCTGCCCGGTGACATTTTGACCAAGGTTGATCGCACCAGCATGGCTGTCAGCCTGGAAGCGCGCGAACCCTTGCTCGACCATCGGCTGGTCGAATTTGCCGCGAGACTGCCCGATCGCTTGCGTGTCCGAGGCTCGGTCGGAAAGTATCTTCTCAAACGCACGATGGAGCCGCATTTGCCGCGTGACATCCTGTATCGGGCCAAGCAGGGTTTTGTAACTCCGATCGCGCAGTGGCTGCGTGGTCCGCTGGCGGATGAGGCGCGGCGGGTTACCCGCTCAGGAACGTTAAGCGAGACAGGCTGGTTCGCGCCAGGTGCGCTCAAGGCTGTGGCCGACGCTCACATCGCAGGCCGCAGCGACAATGCGCGCCTCCTGTGGCAATTGCTGATGCTGGAGAAATCGCTGCATCATCTGGGTGTTCGGGCGTAATCGGCAATTTCAAAGCGCGCTCCCATGGCCGAGCGCGAGGTAGCTCTCGCTTTGCATTTCGTTGAGGCGGCTGATTGTGCGTTCGAATTCGAAAGCGCCGTCGCCCGTTTCATACAGAGCTTCGGGCAGGGCAGCGGCGGTCGCGAAGAGCTTGACCTTGTGTTCGTACAGGGCATCTATCAGCGTCACGAAGCGCGCCGCTTCGTTGCGCTGGTCGGGGCCCATTACCGGGATGCCGACAATGATGACAGTGTGAAAGCTGCGCGCAATCGCGAGGTAATCGCGCGCGCCGCGCGCTTCGCCGCACAGTCGTTTGAAGCTGAAGACCGCCACCCCTTTAAGGCTCTTGGGAACATGAAGGCTCCTCTTGGCGCTCACGGCGAGCTCTTCGGAAGGCACGTTGGCGGCGTCCTCGGGCGCAAAGTCGGTGAGGCGGAAGAAGGCCTCGCGCACTTTATCCGTCGCCGCATCCCCGAGCGGTACATGCCAGGTCGCCAGCCCGCCGATCCGATCAAGCCGGTAATCAGTGGGACCGTTGAGACTGAGCACATCAAGCTCTGCCTGGATCAGGTCAATAAATGGCAGGAAATGCTCGCGGTTCAGACCATCCTTGTAAAGGTCGCCAGGAGGCCGATTAGAAGTGGTGACGATGGTCACATCGCGCTCCTGAATCAGCTGGGTGAACAGCCGGCTCATGATCATCGCATCGGCGGAATTGTTGACGACCATCTCGTCAAAGTTGAGGCACCGCACCCCTTTAGAAAGGCGCTCGGCCACCGTTGGGATCGGATCACCGGGATGGTCCTTACGCGCATCGCGAATGGCCTCGTGGACCTCCTGCATAAAAGCGTGAAAGTGCACGCGGCGCTTTTCGGCAATACCAAGATTATCGTGGAACAGGTCCATCAGCATCGATTTGCCGCGCCCGACACCGCCCCACATATACAGCCCCTGTGCGCGCCGGGGGCCGTTGTTGAAGAACTGCGCGATCAGCCCGCCCGGGCGCTTGGCTTCAAGCTCCTTTTGTAAGCGATCAAGGCGCTTGGCTGCCACGCGCTGATCCGGATCGGAGCGCAATTCGCCGGTCGCGATCATCTTTTCATAGCGGGCGAGCAGGCCGCTCATGCCGAAAGCGGGCGCGGCTTCATCTTGCGCACGATCCCCGAATAGCTCGTCACCACGAGATCGCCCTGCATGCATTGGCCGCGTGCAAACATCATCCGCCCGGTCTCCTGGACAATCTCGGTCACCGCATCGAGCGGCTTGGAGGGATCGCCCGGTCCGACGAATTGCGTCGAGAGCTCCACCGTCACCGAAGGTCCTGCATCGCCGTGCCCGATCATGTGCATTGTGGCGAACAAAGCAATATCGATGAGGCCGAGCGAGACCGCGCCGTGAATATTGTCCGCCAGATTGGTGTGTTTGCGCTCAGGAAACATGCGCAGGCGGCACTGATTGCCGTCAGCGCGTACCCACATCTCGCCCAGAACCTGCGTGTTGAAACGCGTGCGGTCGATTAGATTCCAGGTGTACCAGCCTTCTTCGCCGCCGGTTTTATCAGGCGGCAGCACGCGGTGTTCAAAGGGAAGATCAGCGGGAACATTGCTCATGGGTGCGCGCGTTAAAGGCAGTGTGCGGCCTTGCGCAAGGCGCATGTGCGCTCTGACACTCGCGCTTGCACGCTCAGGAAAGCCCGGTTGCCGACAGGTTTCGTCGTCAGATCGCGCGTTCGGCCATCATCTTCTTGGTTTCCGCAATCGCCTTTGCGGGGCTGAGACCCTTGGGGCAGACATTCGCGCAGTTCATGATCGTGTGACAGCGATAGAGGCGGAACGGATCTTCGAGCGCGTCCAGACGCTCTCCCGTCATCTCATCACGGCTGTCGGCGAGCCAGCGATAGGCCTGCAGCAGGATGGCGGGGCCCAGGAACTTGTCCGAATTCCACCAATAGCTCGGGCACGAGGCCGAGCAGCAAGCGCACAGGATGCACTCATACAGCCCATCCAATTGCTCGCGCTGTTCGGGCGATTGCAGACGTTCCTTGCCCGACGGTGTAGGTGAGACCGTTTGCAGCCACGGCCGGATCGAGGCGTATTGCGCGTAGAAATGCGTGAAATCGGGGACCAGGTCCTTGATTACTTCCATATGCGGCAGCGGGGTGATCCGGATTTCCCCCTTCAAATCCTCAATTGCGGTGGTGCATGCGAGCGCATTCTTGCCGTTGAGGTTCATCGCGCAGGAGCCACAGATGCCCTCACGGCACGAGCGGCGGAAGGTGAGCGTGGAATCCACCTCGTTCTTGATCTTGAACAGGGCGTCGAGAACCATGGGACCGCATTCATCAAGGTCGATCTCGAACTTGTCATAGCGCGGGTTGGCGCCGCTGTCCGGATCGTAACGATAGATCTTGAAGCTTTTCGCACGCTTGGCCCCTTCAGCCTTGTGCGTCTTGCCATTCTTTTTGATGACCGAGTTCTTCGGAAGTGTGAAGGTTGCCATGGTGACGATGATCCCGTTTTTGTTTGTTCTTGTTTTAGCGTGCCGTGCCGCAGAGGCAAGGTGCGGCGTGTTGCGACCTTTGGGATAGGGCTTGTCTGATCAGCAACGCCTTTGTCTCTCTTGGTTGGTCCGGGCAGGGTCATGCTTGGCTGGCCTTCCAGACTGATCTTCAGCGAAGGGCGGCACACAGAAGGAGGGCACACAGGGCTTTACGCAATCAGGGCTTTTCCGCAGACGGGGAATGATGAACAGGAACAAAGCCATCGCCAGTCCGCTCTAGCGGGTATGAGCGAGGTAGAAAAATGGCCACGCCGCGCAGCGGTCTTTGGTTCAAGTGGGGGAATTGGCAAGGCCTTGTGCAAGGCCCTGTCGGCGCGCGGCGTCGAGCAGGTCTACGCCGGTTCGCGCACCGGCGCAGAGCCGCTGGGAGGAGGGATCACGCCCTTCGCATTTGACCTTACCGACGAAGCCACAATCGAGCGAGCAGCTTCGATGATGCGCGAGGCTCCGCCGCAATGGACGATCATCGCAACAGGCGTGCTCACACTGGCGGACGGCACGGGGCCAGAGCGCACCTACAAACGCCTTTCGGGCGGGGTGATGGAGCGGGTCCTTGCGCTCAACACGATCGGGCCCGCGCTGATTGCCAAACATCTTCTGCCCTTGATGCCACGGCGCGAGAGGTTCGTGTTTGCAGCACTTTCTGCTCGGGTCGGATCGATCAGCGACAACGGGATTGGCGGATGGCACTCTTATCGCGCCTCAAAGGCCGCGCTCAACATGCTGCTGAAAAACTTCGCGATCGAGATGGGCCGCACGCACAAGCAGGGCGTTGTGGCAGGACTTCATCCCGGAACTGTCGACACCGCCTTGTCCGATCCGTTCCAATCAAACCTGCCCGATGGCCAGCTGACCGAACCCGATGAGGCAGCGCAAAACATGCTTAATGTGCTGGCCGGGCTCTTGCACGAAGACAGCGGGCGGGTGTTCGATTATGCGGGTAAAGAGGTCCCCGCCTAGGCGGGCGAAGTGGACCGAGCGAAGATTGCAAAGAAAAAGGGCGGCGCTTTCATCAAAGAGCCGCCCGGTTTCGTTTCGTAACCCTTTAAGCGGGGTGGCGCTTAGCCGCTGACCGCTTCATCATCATCATCGTCGACGACCGCTATGATCCCCAAGGCCGCAATGCCGGCCACGAGTGCGAGAGCGAAGATGCTGGGTCCACCATCAAGTTCGCTCTCCGCGTCAATCGGTGCAGTGGCCCGAATCGATTGCGCTGCAACAGGGGCGCCAATGAGTGCGAGTGCAGCAAGGGGAAGGACGATTTTTTTCATTAGAAAGCTCCTGTAGTATTTATTTCATTGGCACAGAGGTAGGCATAGCCGAGCTTGATATGAGCCTTTCATGAACACAGGTAATGCTACGTTGAATAGAGCGAAATTTGGGCTGAACAGTTGAATTTCGTTTCAGGCCCGCGTGTTTTTGCCTAATTACACTGTGTTATGGCGCGTTCTGGCCAAGCGAGAGCTTTGCATACCAATCCGTGTTTGCGATCCACAGCGAGAGCACCACGGTCGCGATGTAGACGACAAGGCCGATCCAGTTTGCAGGATGGACGCGGCCATATCTCACCTTGTCGCTCACCAGCATGGCGATGATGCCCAGCAGCAAGAGGCCGCTCAAAACTGGGCCACCGCCTGCAGGTAGATCGGGGATCTGGCGGACAAACCGGCCAAAAGCCGTGCCCATCGGCGCATAGGCGGCGTGGAACATCAACCGCCAGTGCCAGTCGCGTCGCTTGCGCATCAGAACCCCGGCCACGAAGAACCCCGCCAGAGTGGGGAGGAGCTGAAATAGTCGAAAGGATGCGGAACTACGGTTCGTCGCATCCTCTGGCACGGTTGGCCACATGGCTAACTGCACCGCCACTCCTGTCACCACCGCTCCCAGCACCAAAGCGCCCAGCGCCCATCCGATATATCTATGTCCCTTCCAATTGCGCTTAAGAACGAGCCAGGGCTGCGCGACGAACAGCGCTGCGAAAGCAAAGCTGACGATCGCGTGTGGGTGCATCCATTCGTTGACGGCGACGAACTCGCCCTTGGCGAGCGGGATGAAATAGGATTGGACAAACCCGCCAAAGGTGATGACCAGGAAAATCCACCCTACAACCCGCATAAAGCGCGCATCATCGTCCATTCGCGCTGGATAGCTTGACACGCCCGTACCCCCGTTCAGACCCCTGGCTGCTCTTGGATACTGGCGCGGTTATCGCCCGATGGAAAGAGGGGTTTTGGCAATGGCGCTGATTTCAATTCTGGCCGTTCTTATGGCTTCGCAGTTTCCGGGCCATGCAACTGGGCAAGCTCAGACACTACAAGACCCGCCTATGCCGCCCGCTCTCCAACCGGAAATCCTCGGCGAAGGCGTCGTCTCGCGCGCAGATCGCCACGAATTTTGCCAAACTCTCTCGCGCGATCGACGCACGCTTACGATCGGGATTGAGCACGGGACATGGCAATTGATCGAGGAATATCGCTGGGACGGGGCGCGCTGGGTTGGGCCCAAACCGGTCATCGGCAAGCCCGAATACAATGCGCATGATCCCTATCTCTCCGCTGATGAACAGCGGCTCTATTTCATCACCCGCGCGCAAGGCAGTTCCGATCTTACCTATCTGACGCGCGGGGAGGATGGCGCGTGGGGCAATCCGGTACAGCTCGGTGCCCCGATCAACAGCCCGGGCGACGATTATTACACCTCGATCACGCGCGATGGTCGGGTCTATTTCTCGTCCAACAGAGGCGGGAAGGGTTTCGATTTGTACACTGCCAATCTGGCCGATCCGCAATCTGCAAAGGCGGTGCGATTAAGCGACAGGATCAACACCAGCGCGTATGAAGGCGATCCTTACATTGCGCCCGATGGCCGCTATCTGATTTTTGCTTCAGACCGACGCGGCGGCCGGGGACGAGGAGACCTCTATCTGAGCGTGGCCGATGGTAAAGGCGGCTGGTCTGACCCGATTGCATTTGATGATCGCGTGAACACCAAGGGGCACGAATTGTGCCCGATGGTAAGTCTGGACGGGTCGGCTTTCATGTTCACCAGCAATCAGGACATTCGCTGGATTTCGAACGCTGTCATCGAAGAGATGATCGCGGGGCACAAAGCCAACAGTCAAATCAATCCATAGCGCACCAGGGCCTCGGCCAGCAGCGTCTCGATCAGCTCTTTCTGTGTCCACCCAGCGAGCGCGGCAGCGCGGCCGAAGACTTTCTGTGACCACAAATTGCAGTTGAGGTTGAGCTCAAGGAATTGCACGTCGCCCGTCGCCTCATTCACGCGGAACTCAAACCGGCCATAATCGAACGGGCGGTACTCCTCCCAGCATTTGGCAGTGAGTTCGGCGATCTGCGCGGTCAGGTCGGGGTTTTCGAACGGGTCGAGCGAGTATTTCTGGCTCCGATCCACAAGGTCACGCTTTTCGTAGTAAGTGCGCAAGTGCGACGGATCGGCCTGGCGGAAGATCAGCATGGGCAGGATGTGTGGCTGCCCGCCAATCGTGATCACTGGGACTTCCACATCGCTGCCATCAAGGAAGGGTTCGACGATCGCGTCCTGACCGCCATTGGCAGGGTCTTCGTGAATGCGTTTTACGGCGGCTGCGACCCCGGCCCAGTCGTAAGCGTCCTCAACCCCCCAGCTCGCCGAGGAATTGTTCGGCTTGATAACGTAGCGCGTCGCCTGGGGGAGCTTGTCGATCGTTACAGGGGCGCCCTTGCGATAGATCGCCCATGGCGCCGTTTGTATGTCGGCGTCCACCGCCGCGCGCTTGGCCAGGTGCTTATCATCCGAAAGGCCGCGCAGTATCGGACTCGCTCCAAGATAGGGCAGGCCGGCGCGCTCGCACAAAAGCGGTACCAGCATCTCTGAATTGAAGAACCCGGCACGGTTAAGCAGGGGGAACACAAAGTCGATGCCTTCCGGCGGGTCGAACAGGATATCGTGCGTCTGCGAAAGCGTGAGATTGAGGCCGAGCTGTTCGAGCACTTCGCGCATTTCGCGGTGGTAGATTGCGTGATTTCCATCGTCGGGATGGATTTCGCCCTCCCACAGCGCGTTCTTCGCCAGGAACAGAATGTTCAGGCGATCCTTGGCGGATGCCGGGATCTTCAGAGGTTTTGGCAGCTGCGACATGAAGGCCTTTTGAAACGAGCTGGCGATTTACTTGGCGCTCGCCCTTAGTGGCTTGGCCCGCGCTGCGCTAGGACTCGTTGCAGTGCCGTTACAAAAATGCGGATTGATTACGCGCGAAAACGCAAGTTATTGCTTCCATAGACAGTGGGGCGATTGGACGCGGGGTGGCTGCGGGCCCCGCACCACGATTTGGAAAGGAACAGGTACACTCATGAAGGTGAGGACCGCGCAGCGAGCGACACGCGGGCAAATGGCGCTGCACAGAGTTTTGCCGAATGCGGTGCTTGATCGGTCCTCGCTCGATCTGATCGAGTTGGTTTCAGGGGGTGGGGATGCGCGGATCGCGCTGGATCCCAAGACAGGGCTGAACCGTTATCTTTCAGGGCCTTACCCGCGCGACGTGCTCTCTTATTCCTCTTCGACCATCAGCGACATATCGCCTGAAGCATTTGCCCATCTTCTGGAGCGGTTTGAGGGGCTGCGCGAGCGGCCTTACGCGGACAGTCTCGCCGAATTGCGCGCGCGATTGCTCGCCGCGCTCGATCTGCGCGAGTGCGACGCGAGGATTGTGTTTGCTCCCTCGGGCACCGATCTTGAATATGTGGCGCTGGCCTGTGCCCAGGACGAGGATGGGGCGGCGTCAGCAGCTATCCACAACATTCTTTTGGGCGCCGACGAAACCGGCAGCGGCTGCATCCACTCTGCTCACGGGCGCTTTTTCGCGCAGGAAACAGCTCTGGGCGTTGCCACGACGCCAGCAGTGCCGGTTGCGGGTTGCGACGGTGTCACCCTTGTAGACGTCCCGGTTCGCTGCGCCAAAGGCACTGCGCGCGCGAGCGCCGATGTCATCGCAGATATGGCGCGCGAAATCGAAGCGGCAGGCCACCGCGGATCGCACAGCCTTGTTCACGTCGTGCACGGTTCCAAGACCGGGCTGGTCCTGCCCTCGCTTAGCGATCTTGATCGCCTACGGAAAAGATTTGGACCCGCGATCACTTTGGTCGTGGATGCGTGCCAGGCGCGCATTACCGCGTCCGCAGTGCGCGCTTATCTTGACCGTGATTGCATCGTCCTGATGACCGGCTCGAAATTTATCGGCGCGCCCCCCTTTAGCGGATGGGCGCTGATCCCGCCCGCAATGGCGCGCCGCGTGGGTCCTTTGCCAAGCGGCTTTAATGCCGTTTTTCGCCGTGCTGAATGGCCGGAGGGCTGGCCAGGGCGCGGGGAGCTGAAAGATACAGGCAATGTCTCTCTCGCCCTTCGTCTCACCGCCGCTGTGTTTGAGCTGGAGCGCTTTCAGGCGATCCCGCTTGCCCGCGCCGCCGCCGTGATTGACGCGTTCGAGACCGCGGTCGAGAAACACCTGATCGCCTCACTCGGGGCCAGGCGAGTCAGCCCGTGCGCAGCGCAAGGCGGCGAGGGGGCGGGGACCAATTTGATTGAAATGCGCACGCTGATCACGCTTGATGTATCTGCTCTGCCGGGGCTGGAAACCTTCGAGGATGCCCAGAAACTGCACCGGTCACTCGCACTTGAAGGTGTGCGCCTGGGGCAACCGGTGAAGTGCGTGCGCCGCCAGATCGATGGAAGCCAGGCATGGGGCGGCACGCTGCGCATTGGTCTCAGCATGCCGCAAATGATCCGCTGGGCTGCGAGCTCGGATGACGCGGTATGCGATATACTGGAAAGCGATACACAACGGATTGAACAAGCGATAAGAGAACGATTGTCGTGCTTCATTGCCAGCTGAGCGGTGCGCGAACTCGGTGCGCTGGAAGAAGGAGGGGGCGAATATGGGGCTGAAGAACTGGTATGAAAGCACCATCATGCCGCGTTTGATTACCTGCGCCTGCAGCCAGGGGCAGGTCATGAAACGGCGAGCCGAAATCGTCCCTCTGGCGCGCGGTGATGTGTTTGAACTCGGCTGTGGTGGCGGCATCAATCAGACCTTTTATGAAACGGACGCAGTCACCTCTTATGCCGGAATTGATCCCCATCAGGGCCTGCTGGACACGGCCCGCGCAGCAGCGAGAGAAAAGGGCTGGCCAGCCGACCTGCGTGAAGGAGTGGGCGAAAACCTGCCTTTTCCCGACTGCTTTTTCGATACTGCGGTGTGCACTTTCACCTTGTGCTCCGTAACGGACCCGGCGCGCGTGTTGAGCGAATTGCGGCGCGTACTGCGCCCCGGCGGGCAGGCGCTGTTTCTGGAGCATGGCCGCGCGCCGGATGTTTCAGTGGCGCGTTGGCAAGATCGGATTGAGCCGTTTTGGAAGCCTATGGCGGGCGGGTGCCACCTCACGCGTCCGATTGCATCGGCGGTCAAAGATCAGGGATTTGCGGTCGAGACCATGGGCGAAGGCTATA
>JBCBKF010000003.1:0-30582 GCA_038522255.1 Pseudomonadota bacterium | reverse complement strand
CTGGCACGAAGTTAGCCGGGGCTTCTTTACTAGGTACCGTCATTATCGTCCCTAGCGAAAGAATTTTACAACCCTAAGGCCTTCATCACTCACGCGGCATTGCTGGATCAGGCTTTCGCCCATTGTCCAATATTCCCCACTGCTGCCTCCCGTAGGAGTCTGGGCCGTGTCTCAGTCCCAGTGTGGCTGATCATCCTCTCAGACCAGCTATAGATCGTCGACTTGGTAGGCCATTACCCCACCAACTATCTAATCTAACGCGGGCCCATCTAAAGGCGATAAATCTTTGGTCCGAAGACATTATCCGGTATTAGCTCAAATTTCTCTGAGTTATTCCGAACCTAAAGGCAGGTTCCCACGCGTTACGCACCCGTGCGCCACTAACCCCGAAGGGTTCGTTCGACTTGCATGTGTTAGGCATGCCGCCAGCGTTCGTTCTGAGCCAGGATCAAACTCTCAAGTTTGTGTCACATACTAAACCGGCACGGGGATAACCCCGCCATCCAGTCTGGCATGAGCTTCAAGGAGCCGATACCTGCACTGTCAAACGTAATGGATACGAATGAACATGCATCATCACATCTGGGCTGTGGAGCCCAGAAGGATGTGGCAATCGGCTTAAGGTTAACCGGTGATCGCGCCCTTGAGGTGCGCGGACCGGGCGCCGTCGCCCACATGTCCCTTCATCAAAAACCAACAATGTCAAAGAACCCACCGGACAGAAATAGCGGACAGCTAGTGAGGCCCCGATTTGCACCGGGGGACCGGCTATCCGTATCTGTTGGCGACCAACGCCTGCGGGGCCGGTGAAAAACCGTCAGCGCCGCGTCGGTGAGAGGGCATATATGGGTGACCTCAGATTCGGTCAACGCCTTTTTGCAATTTTATTTCAGCCCCACGCACAAATCGCAGTTTTCTGCGGGATTTGATCCCCCAGGCCCTCTCGATGTGGGACTTCACACTCCGTTTTTCCACCCCGCAATTGGCGACCAAGGCTCCAAAAACGCCGATTCACCCCTGACAAAAGCCGCCTTGGCCTCACGCGTAGGCGAGATTCTTCATGATTTGGCTCTATAAGACCGTGAATGAGCGCCCGCCCTCCCTCTGTCGCTCCCCAAACCTCGCCGCTTCCCGACGGTTCGCGGGTCGATCCGCGCGCGCCCGGTGTTAATGACGCCCCCTATACAGCGCCGGATACCACGCCATCGCCAACCCACGGGAAGAGCCCCAACTTCGCCGCGCGCGTGCGCAGCGCCCTTGCATGGCGATACGGATCGCAGGTCGCGATGCAGCTTATCACATGGTCCTCCACGATTCTCGTCGTGCGCCTGCTTGAGCCCACCGATTACGGTCTGTTCGCGATGAGCCAGGTTGTGCTCACTGCGCTCGCCTTCCTCAATGGCCAGAGTTTTGCGACCTCGCTGGTGCAGACCGATCAGGTGGATGAGCGCCGCATTGGACAGGTCTTCGGTCTGCTCCTGTTGTTCAACGGGACGATGGGCCTCGTTCAGTTCCTGTTCGCGCCTTACGCCGCCGCCTATTTCGGTGAACCCTTGCTGATCGACATGTTGCGCGTGCAAGCGCTGATCTTTCTGACCGTGCCGTTCTCGGCTCTCCCATCCGAACTGCTCGCGCGGCGGCTGGAATTTCGCAAGCAGGGTCAAGTGACGATGGTCACCGCGATTGTCGGTGCGGGAACCGCGCTTGTCCTCGCATGGCTCGGCTTTGGCGTGTGGGCGCTGGTTTATGCCCCCATCGCCATGTTTGCGACGCGCGCCATCGGCCTGTCGATCGCAGCGCGCCTCCTTGTCAAACCGATCTTCAATCCGCGCGGGGCATGGGACCTGGTGACGTTCGGCGGCACGCTGACCATCTGCCAGCTATTCTGGATCGTCCAGAGCCAAAGTGACATCGTGATCGCGGGTCGTCTACTGCCGACCTATGATCTGGGGCTGTACTCCGAGGCGCTGTTTCTGACGCTGATTATCACCGGGCGCTTTATCCCCCCGATAAACGAAGTCGCACTCGCCGCCTATTCCGAGCTTCACCGCGAAGGCAAATCGCTCGCTCCATACTTTGTAAAGACCGCGCGGCTGGTGATGAGCGTGACCGCGCCGATCTATGTCGGCCTTGCGCTGACGGCAGGCCCAGCCGTGCTCACGCTGTTTGGCGAGAAGTGGGCTGGGCTGATACCGATCGTAGGTGGATTGGCGCTGGTCATGCCCGCACTCGCCCTGCATCTAATCTGTGCACCGGTGACCAACGCGATGGGCCGGCCGCGTGTTTTCCTCTTCACCAGTGCATGCGGCGCGGTGATCATGCCGGCGGCGTTTCTGATCGGCATAAGCCACAGCGGCGGATCGCAGGACGCAGGCATGGGCCTGGTCCATGCCTGGTGGGTTGCAGCGCCGCTTCTTTGTACGATCACGCTCACCGCCACGCTGCCCAGGATCGGCGTCGGCCCGCTTGAACTGCTGCGCGCCCTCGCCCCGGCGGCGCTCGCCTGTGCGGCGATGGCGCTTGCTGTTCTTGGCGTGCAGCGCTTCCTTGTCATCGGCGTGCCCGCGCTTGATCTTGCATGGAATGCTGCCATCGGGGCGACGGTCTATGCCGCGGCGTTCTGGCTGGTGTGGCCGCACATCGTAAAAGACGCCTGGCGCATGCTGCGGCCCCAGACTGGCGAGTAAGCCTCGGTCCCCCTGACCCTCAGATTTGTGCCGCCATCCGCCGCAGAGCCGCGCGATCAACCCACCACAAAAGCGGGTGCCGACGTCTGGCAAAGCGCGGGAGCCAGGCGGCGTAGTGGCTCGACAGGTGCTCGGGCAGAGCGACGGGGCCGGGCCCGCGCATTATCTCGCTGATGATGCGGTTCTGAAAATGGCGCACCGAATAATTGATCATGCGCTTATATTGGCCCAGTAAGGAGGACAGCGTGATCCGCGTCGGCTCACACAAGAAACCCGCCTCTTCGCATGGCTGGACGCGGGCATCGCGCCAATGGTCTTCATTGCGCAGATCGGTCTTGGCGAGCGCGCCGACAAGGCTGTCATCGCCAATCACATCGACGGGAAGTCGCACGCCGCTTGCCCGCATCCGATCCACAAAGCTGCCGCGCAGAGCATAGAGATCACCGAACAGGCCATGCTCTTCGCGAATATATTGGCGATAATCCTCAACTCCGCGCCCGTTTAGCGGCATGCCCGAGACAGCATTTGCCTCAGGATGCTGATCGAGCGCTTCCAGCAGCTTTTCGAGCGATCCAGGTGCAATCTCGGCATCCCCATCGACAAAGATGAAGGCGCCCGCACTCTCAGCTTCATCGAGGACAAAGCGGTTCCAGCTGCGCGCCTTGCCGCCTTCTTCGTATTCGCGGACCTCAACGCCCTCAAATTGCCGCGCGATCTCAGCGGTGCGATCGGTGCTGCCGTTTACGATGACATGTACAGCGACACCCGGCTCGCCCAGCGGCAGGCTGGCAAGGCAGGCCGCGATGCGGCGCTCCTCATTGTGCGCCATCACTACGATCCGCGCGCGCAGTCTTAGCAGACTTTCCGCCCCAAGCGCGCGCGCCGTCTTGTCCATCATAGCCATCGCCATCGTGGGCTCTGTTTATAAAGGCCTTGCGTTAAGCATTCCTCTCAAACGAAAAGCGCCAGCAGATTTGGGGCTTGGCCGCTCCTCTGATACACTGAGGGATGACGCGGGCTTATGAAGAGCCAGAGCGCAACGGGATTGGAAAAACATCATGATCGCATCCTGGGTCCTTCCGGCGGCCTTGCTAGGCCTTTCGCCCACCCCTGATTTGAACCACGCAAATACCGCCACTGTCGCCGCCAACGCCGCCGCCCACACAACCGAGGTGGAACCGGACAAGGAAATCGCCGATCAAGCCATCGCGCCCAGCCTCACCAATCCAGCGACGGACATTCTTGACCTTGAAGAAGAGCGCAATCGCCGGCTTACCATACCCGTCCTGATCGAAGGCGCGGGACCGTACAATTTCATGATCGACACTGGCAGCCAGGCGACCGCGGTGACGCATGAGATCACCAATTCGCTGACGCTCAGCCCGCGCGGCACCGCCACTCTCGTGGGCATGGCAAGCGAGCGCGCTGTGAATCTGGTCGAAGTTAGATCGCTCAAGGTCGGGCGTCACGAAGTCCTCGACCTGGTCGCCCCGGTCCTCAACAAGACGCATGTCGGCGCAGACGGGATCATCGGGCTTGATAGCCTGCAGGATTTCCGCGTCCTGTTCGACTTTCGCGACGATACGATTGCGCTGGAGGACGTGAGCGCAATCAAGAATGCGCGGCGCGGCTTCGAGATCGTCGTGCGGGCCAAGCCGCAACTGGGCCAGTTGCTGATCACCGATGCAATTGTCGAAGGGGTCCGGGCGACCGTCATTATCGATACCGGCGCACAGGCAAGCCTTGCCAACAACGCGCTAAAGGAGCGTATCCGCACCCGCCGCGAACAAGACGTCACCACCACCGATGTGAACGGCGCGTCGCTGGTGGGTGAGCTCGCCTTTGTGCGCACGCTTACCATTGAAGGGCTCTCGCTCACCAACGTTCCGCTGACCTTTGCTGATACGCCCGCTTTTGAAGCGTTGGGGTTGAAAGACACGCCGGTGCTGTCGCTGGGCATGCAGCATCTCAAGATGTTTGACCGGGTCGCAATCGACTTCTCACGCCAGCGCATCCTTTTCGATGTTCCGCGCGATGTCGCGCGCGCCATGCGCCGGGCACGGCAGCATACGGGCTGGCGCGCGACCTTCAACTGACCGGTCCAGCCTCGCGTGCGGGCACGCGGTAGTGGCTTGCGGTCAAGGTGCTTTTGGTTACTTTGGTTGTTATGCGGGACAGGCGCGCCCACATGGAGGTTCGCCATGACACCGCCCACCCCCACCGCCGCCGACACTGCCAAGCCGCCTGAGGCGGAAGGGTGGACCACGCTCAAGCGGTTTCTCCCCTATCTGTGGCCCAAGGGCAATTGGCCGCTGCGCCGCCGGATCGTGATCGCGCTCACCTTTGTGCTGTTTGCAAAGGCGGTGACGCTGACCTTGCCCTTTGCCTATTCGGGCGCGGTCGATGCGATGTCGAAGGACAGCGGGATTGATGAAGCCACGCTGGTCGCGCTCGCGCTGGTTGCCGCCTATGGGCTGGGGCGCTTCACTCAGGTTGCCTTCGATAACATCCGCAACATGGCCTATGAACGGGTCGAACAAGAGGCGGTGCTGACGCTCTCGCAAGACGTCTTCCACCGCTTGCACCGCCTGTCGCTGCGCTTCCACCTCTCGCGCCGCACGGGCGAGGTCACCAAGGTGATCGAACGCGGGACCAAGAGCATTGGCATGATGCTCTATTTCATGCTGTTCAACATCGCGCCGACCGCGATTGAGCTCGTCGCAGTGGGCGTCATCTTCTATTTCAAGTTCGGGATCGAACTGGTCGCGGCGACCGCCTTCACCGTCATCGCCTATATCATGGTGACGCGCTGGATCACGGAATGGCGCGCTAAGCTGCGGCGCGAGATGAACGATCTGGATGGCAAGGCGCTGCACCGCGCGGTGGATTCGCTGCTGAACTTTGAAACGGTCAAATATTTCGGCGCGGAAACCCGCGAGGAAGCGCGCTATTCGGGCGCAGCGCGGGCCTATGCCGAAGCGGCGATCAAGTCGGAAAGCTCGCTGGGCCTACTCAACATTGCGCAGTCGGCAATCACCAACCTGCTGATGGCAGGCGCGATGGCCTATACGGTGTGGGGCTGGAGCCAGGGCAAATTGAGCGTCGGCGATCTGGTGCTGGTCAACACTTTCCTGATGCAACTGTTTCGCCCGCTCGATCTGCTCGGCTGGGTCTATCGCACGATCCGCCAGGGCCTCGTCGACATGGCCGAGATGTTCCGTCTGATCGACACCGCGATTGAGGTCAGAGACGTGGACGGGGCGCCCGCCCTCACCGTCGCGCAGCCAAGCCTTGCGTTTGAGAACGTGACCTTTGGCTATGAGGCGGAGCGCACCATCGTGCACGGGCTCAACTTTGAAGTCGCCGCTGGAGAGACAGTCGCAATCGTCGGGCCATCGGGCGCGGGCAAGAGCACTCTGGGCCGGCTCCTGTTCCGTTTTTACGATCCGGGAAGCGGGCGCATCCTCATCGACGGGCAGGATATCGCGCAGGTCCAGCAGGAAAGCGTGCGCGCCGCGATCGGCATCGTCCCGCAGGACAGCGTGCTGTTCAACGACACGTTGGGCTACAACATCGCCTATGGCGCGCCTGAAGGCAGGGCGGCGGATGAAAGCGTGATCGAGCAGGCCGCGCGCGACGCGGCGCTGATGCCGCTGATCGAACGCTTGCCCGATGGCTTTGACACCGCCGTGGGTGAGCGCGGACTGAAATTGTCGGGTGGCGAGAAACAGCGTGTCGCGATTGCGCGCACGTTGGTGAAGGACCCGCCAATCCTGCTTCTGGACGAAGCGACGAGCGCGCTCGACACCCGCACAGAGCAGGAAATTCTGGGCACGCTGAAGCGGCTGGCGCGCGGGCGCACGACGCTGGCGATTGCGCACCGCCTTTCAACCATTGCCGATGCGGACCGCATCCTGGTGCTCGAAAACGGACGCCTTGTCGAAGAGGGCTCGCACTCCGCTTTGCTCGCACGCGATGGGCTCTACGCTGAAATGTGGGCGCGCCAGGCCAATGAACAAGAAGACGAGCAGGATGCAGCGAGAGAGGACGAAGTGGAAGCGCAGGCTGCTGAGTAGGGGGTGAACATTGCGGCCCGCCTATCGCGCGGTTAGGTCTGGTGTGTGTTCGACATGCCTTCGGCGATGCCCGCAAGCGGGAGATGGCTCTCATGCTCAACGTCCGCCTATCCCCCCGCCTTTCGCTGCCCCTGATTGCGGCAGTGCTCGCATGACCGGCAACCGCACAGGACGCCGCCGAGCCAGTGGAGACCACGCAAGAGTCCAAGGAGCAGCCAAGCGTTCCGCTTCCGGCAGTGATGACCGCTGAGGATATGGCGCCCATCCCGCTCAGCCTTGGGCGCCAGATGCGTCCCTATCTCTCCGTGCGCTCAGCCCGCTTTCCCAGATGGGAGCCCAAGACCCGTGCGGTGCTGACCTCGACGCGTTTTGCCAGTGTCGCCCGGCTGCACCGGGTTGCAACGCCCATCGGCGCGCGCACGCAGATCAGCTTTGAGGCCGAGCCGGTCTCAGGCTCCTACGCGCCCGAAACTGGCTGGCGCAGACCATGTCCTGGAAAAAGCACCTGCTGGCTGAGTGATCACGCCGCCTGCGCGAGCGCCTCCAAAATGGCCAAAGCCTCATCGCGCCTTTCCCACGGCACGAACAGGTGATCATGGTGGTACGCGGCAACCACGTTGCACGGCAGGTCGGCATCAGCGAGCGCGGTCGCGACAGCAGCGGTCAGCCCCACCCCTTCAAGATCGGAATGCACCTGCAAGGTGATACCCGCAAGCAGCGGCCCCGGATCATCGCGCCGGGCACGGATCACCAGCGTTACACCTTCATCCTCGCGCACCATGGCAAAGGTACGGTGAAGCAGGTCGATGAAATCCTCGTCCGGCCCGTGGGGCACAAAACGATAGGCCCCTTCGCGCAGGGTCGGTGCCATGTCTGCCACCATGGCGGCGGTGTCACGGACCGGGCCGGCGCTCACAGAATGTATTTCGACAGATCGGTGTTGCCCGCCAGATTTTCCAGCCGTTCGCGGACATAGGTTGCATCGACTATCACGGTCTCGCCCGTGTGCTCTTCGGCTTCAAAGCTGATTTCTTCGAGCAGCTTTTCCATCACCGTCTGCAAGCGGCGCGCGCCGATGTTCTCGACATTTTCGTTCACTTGCGCAGCGATCTTGGCGACTTCGCTCACCGCGTCTTCGGTGATGTCGAGTTCGACGCTCTCGGTCGCAATCAGCGCGCGGTATTGCTCGACCAGATTGGCTCTGGTTTCAGACAGGATACGCACAAAATCCTCTTCGGTCAGCGCGCGCAATTCGACGCGGATCGGCAAGCGGCCTTGCAATTCGGGCAGCATGTCGGAGGGCTTGGCGACATGGAAGGCGCCCGATCCGATGAACAGCACATGGTCGGTTTTCATCGGCCCATACTTGGTCGCCACCGTGGTACCTTCGATCAGCGGCAGCAGATCGCGCTGCACGCCTTCGCGGCTGACACTGCCGCCGCGCACATCGGAGACCGCGATTTTGTCGATCTCGTCGAGGAATACGATCCCGTTAGTCTCGGCATTTTGCAGCGCGGTTTGCGCGACATCGTCGTCATCAAGCCGCTTGTCCGCCTCTTCATCGACCAGCCTGTCCCACGCATCGGGCACGCGCAGCTTCTGGCGCTTGGTTGGCTGCCGGCCGAGCGCCTTGCCCATCATGTCGGACAGGTCGATCATGCCGACATTGCCGCCCATATTGCCCATGTCGAAGGGCATGGAGCGTTCCTCGGTGACTTCGATCTCGACCTCGGTCTCGTTCATCGAATTGTCGATGATGCGCGCCTTGAAGCTTTCGCGGGTGGCCTCGCTAGCGTTCTGGCCGACCAGCGCGTCAAGCAGGCGCTCCATCGCCGCCTCGGACGCGGCTTCACGCACGCTCTCGCGGCGGCGCTCTTTCTCGAGCCGGATCGCCTCTTCCACAAGGTCGCGCGCAATCTGTTCAACATCGCGCCCGACATAGCCGACTTCGGTGAACTTGGTCGCCTCGACCTTCACAAACGGCGCTTCGGCAAGCTTGGCAAGGCGGCGGCTGATCTCGGTCTTGCCGCAGCCGGTGGGCCCGATCATCAGGATGTTCTTGGGCGTCACCTCATCGCGCAGATCCGGGCCCAGCCGCTGACGCCGCCAGCGATTGCGCAGCGCCACTGCAACAGCGCGCTTGGCGTCTTGCTGGCCGATAATGTGATCATCGAGGGCGGCCACAATCTGCTTGGGGGTGAGAGCCTGAAGGGGAGAGGTGTCCATAATCTGTGTTGTCTATCCTTTGTCCCGTTCATGTGGAGTGCGCGCGCGCGGGTTCAAGGCAGCGGTTGAGCGCCGCGGTCATCGGTCGCTCAATCCAGGCATAGAACAGCCAGGCAAGCGCAAATGCGATGGGGCAAGCGGTGAGGTAAAAGTCGAGCGGGCCGGGCTTGAAGAACGGCAGCTTGGCGTAGAACCACAGCCAGAACCACGCGATCGGCACGTGGAAGAGGTAGAGCGCATAGCTCATATCTCCCAGCCGATTGATGAGGCCGCTCAACGGCAGGCGCAGCGGGCCGCTCATCATGGCAAAGGCGACAAGCACTGCCGGAAGCGCGCACCAGGCAAGATAATCGAACCCCATCGCCGAAGGGAACTCAGGCTTGGGCACCAGCGCGACCGCGATCACCGCTGCGATCAGCGCGATCAGGCGAATGGCCACCGGCGCCTCCCACCCCCTCTCGGCAGCCGCGCACAGCGCCATGCCGGGAAGAAACACCAGCAGAACAGGGCGCGTCAGCGTCCAGGCGATCGGGTGCGCGGCGGCTTCCACCTTGGAGATGCCCAGCCCGACCACAACCAGCGCGATCAGCACCAGGCTGGCCCCGATTATCGCCGCACGACGCCCCCACCCGATCAGCGCACCGAGCACGAGATAGAACGCCATCTCGTACAGCAAGGTCCAGCCCGGCCATAGGAAGGGGAGCGAGCGATAGGGATTGCCGCCCTCGCTCTGCCCGGCAAGATCGGGGATCAGAAACAGCGAAAGCGCCAGCCGCTCGGCATCGATGGCGCGCGGCATGACGGTCAGGAAGACCAGCGCCAGCGCCCCGGTCGCGATCCAGTAAGGCGGCATGATCCGCACGACGCGGCGGGTCCAGAACACACGGCGCGCGCCCGGCTCGCCAAACAGGCGCGCACTCGAGAAGATCATGACATAGCCCGAAATCACAAAGAACAGCATCACCGCGCCCTGGCTGAAGCGCGACGGGTCAAAGCCAAGCCTCAGCCCATCTCCGATATTATTCGCAAAGGCGTACATCAGGTGGAGCAACGCCACCGTGCTCGCCGCGATCACGCGCAGCAGCTGGATATCGGTGCGTTTTGCGGTGGGCGGCGTATCTGACGATGCGGTTGGGGGCGCGTATGGTGGCATGGCTGTACGATCTGAGCCCTGCTCAGCCCCCTTCTTCCTTGGCCACCGACTACACGCGTTCGAGCGTGACTTCGCCGTTGGTAAAGACGCAGATGTCCGCCGCAACCGCCATCGCCTTGCGCGCGATTGTCTCTGCATCGTCCTCGTAATCGGCCAGTGCGCGCGCGGCGGCGAGCGCGTAATTGCCGCCCGAGCCGATCGCGGCAATCCCCGCTTCGGGTTCGAGCACATCGCCATTGCCAGTCAGCACGAGCAGCGTCTCATCGTCCGCGACAATCATCAAGGCTTCGAGATTGCGCAGATATTTGTCGGTGCGCCAATCCTTGGCAAGCTCAACTGCGGCGCGCAGCAACTGCCCGGAATATTGCTCAAGCTTGGCCTCGAGCCGCTCAAACAGGGTGAAAGCATCGGCGGTTGCGCCAGCAAAGCCTGCGACAACCTTGCCCTCTGCCCCGATCCGGCGGACCTTGCGCGCATTGGGCTTCATCACCGTGTTGCCCATCGAAACCTGGCCATCGCCCGCGATCACCGTCTGATCGCCGCGCTTGACGCCGATAATGGTGGTGCCGTGCCACTGGGTGAGGCCGTGGCTCGCCTGGTCGTGTGTCATGAAGGCAGATATGGCGCTATCGGCAAACGGTTCAAGCAGGCCGCTTATGGTCCGCCCGGCCCACCCGGTCCGCCTGCGCCCGCCGCGCCGACCTGGCCAATATTGCCGAACAGGTCCTCGAGGAAGCCGCGCTCCCGGCCAAGGGTTGGTGTTTTGTCGCCATTGGGGCGCAGGAAGACGACCTGATCAATGCCGGACCGCTCCACGGACGTCACATTGCCCGTCTCGTCAAACTTGACTGCAAGCACGCCGTGTGTGCGGATGCGCGGGCGCACAAACGGCTTGCGCCCCGTCACGCTGGACACATAGTACCAGGTCGGCTCACCATACTGGCTGGCAAAGGATGGGCGGCCCAAAGTGCCTTCGACAGAGCGCTGATTGTCGATCCCCGGCTGCACGCTGCGTAGCAGGACGTTGTCGGTGATATAGCCGCGCGATTCGCGGATCGAGGAGCACGCGCCCAGCACCACCAAAGCGCCTGCCAGAACCGCGACGCGCGCCGCCTTTGCAAGCGCATCGGAGCGGCTCTTTACCGGTGCGCTCAAACTCGCCTTTTGCATCGTAACCGTCATGTCCCTTTGTACAGGAGGCCTTTGCCTCCCACCCCTGGCCCGCATTTCAACCGCCAGCTTCAGCGCAGTGCCTTACGGGCAAGCCCGCCGCCATGCAATCCGGCACGGCCTATCGGCTTGGGATGATCGCAGTCCGGCCGCGCAGCACGGCGTTCTTGATAGAGCTGGCGTGAGGGTGCAGCCTTGAATTGCGGATGAACGCGCAATGGAATAACCCGTTGATGGGTTCGCCTGCTCGCCCACCCGCCACCGCACGGTTAATCAAGCGAGCAGCGCGAACACAGCGACCCATTCAAGGGTATGCAACGGAACATCGCTCGCCTCAGCGTGTTTAAAAGCCAAACACATGGTCCCCGTTCATCGGCGGGTACGCATTGGAAAGAAGCCCGCTCATGTCCTTTCTCTCCCGCCTGCTCGGCACCGCGCCCGATCCGCGCGAAGCCATCCGCCCATTGTGGCACCGCGTCATCGAACTGGCGCGCGAGCCGTCCTATTACGCCGATTGCGAGGTCGCGGACTCGGTCGGCGGCCGCTTTGACCTCATCACAGCGGTGCTGTGCGTGATGATGGTGCGCCTCGAAGCGAGCGAAATGCGCGCTGAAAGCGCTTTGCTGGCGGAATTGTTTGTCGAGGATATGGACGGTCAATTGCGTGAATTCGGCGTCAACGACGTCGTGGTGGGCAAACGGGTGGGCAAGCTCATGAGCGTGCTCGGCGGGCGACTGGGCGCGTATCGCGGCGCTTTGGTGGAGAAGGATCGCGACCGCATGATCGGCGCGGTGAGCCGCAATGTCACCTTTCGCGAAGGCGCGGATGAAGCGGCGAGCGCTGCTGCGGTGGCTGATAAATTGCTGGCGTTGAGTGGACGGCTTGCGACGCACGGTGATGAAGAGCTATTGAGGCCCGGTGGCATCTGGTGAAGGCCTATGTTGGGATCGACAAACGGATCATTTGAATTGACCCGCGTGATAAAGGCGCGGCTGTTGCCCGCTGGTCCGGTTCAGATCGAAGCGGACGCACGGGAATGTGCGGCGCTGGCGGGACGCTTCGGAATTGTGTCGGTTGATGCGCTGAAGGCTTCGGTTGACCTCGAATTGTGCCAGAGAGGCGTGCGCGCGCACGGACATCTGAGCGCCAAGGTCACTCAGGCTTGCGCTGTTTCGGGCGAGCCTTTCCTGGTCCACATCGAAGAGCCGATCGTGCTGCGTTTCATCGAAGAAGGCTCTGCCACGCTGACCCCAAGTGAGGATGATGATATCGACTTCGAACTCGCCGCCGATGATTGCGACGAGATCGAATATGCAGGCGACAGCTTCGATCTGGGCGAAGCGGTGGCGCAGACCCTTGGCCTTGCGATTGATCCTTATGCCGAGGGACCGGGCGCCGATGCCGCGCGCGCACGAGCGGGGATTGTCGAAGAGGGGCAGCAGGACGGTCCGCTGGCTGCAGCCTTGGCCGCGCTCAAGAAAACTTGAGCTTGCCTACCGTCAGCCATCTTCACCGGTGTCGGGTCCATTTTCGGGCAAGCGGAATTCAACCCTCTCAATGCATCCCGATAGGCCGTTTTCGATCGGCTTGAAGCGGGCGCTGGTCAATACGTTTTGGCCGAATGCAGCGAGGTCGCGCGCGGGCTGTGCGTCGACCACTTCGACATTGCCGATTTCACCCCAGGGGGCGACATCGTATCGAAACACGACCCAGCCCTCGATCCCGCGCCGTTCGAAAAACCTGGGATAATCAAGCTTGGGGGCAACCGCCCATTTATCGTCCGCATCGCAAGGCTCAGGCGGTTCGCCATAGTCGGGCATCGAGCGCATTTGAGGAGCAGGTATGACTTCGGCAGCGGTCCAGGTGTAGCGCCAGCAGCCCTCACGCGGGTCATCGTCGACAAAGCGCGAGGCCTTGGTCGCCTTGCGCGTCGCGTCGTTCAAGGCTTGTGACTCGCTGCTGCCGACCGTCTTGATCTGTGTGGGCCGGCCCTTTTCATCAATGTCATAGGTCTGGAAGGTCCAATGCTTCGCGCCAGGCAATTTGGGCAGCTTGCGAAAATCGGGGGTGTGCCATTCAAGCGCGCGGGTGCGTTTTTCGTAGCATGTTCGCTGGCCAAACCGATCCCACGCCTCGCGCGGGATGCGCACGCGGCGATTCTGGATGCGGGCCGCGACCAGATCCGCAAGCGGCGCCTCGCTGTAGGGAACAGCCGTTTGCGTGAAGGTGACCATGCAGCGCGTGGGTTCGGCCTGCGGGGCAAGCTGAGCGGCGGCAAGAGCAGGCGCAAGATCAAATCCATGGCGCGGTGTGCTGGCGCCAGGCGGCAGCGAAATCGACAGAGCGCGTCCCTCTGAGCCCAGGGTGAAGGAGTAGACCGCGCGCGGCTGCGTGGTGGGTGCGCGCGATACGCTATCAGGGATGCGCGGCGGGATCGCTTCGGCGCCGAAGGTGACACCGTTGTCACAGGTGATCTCGCCTGCGGCCCATGACACCGAATACGGCTCACGCCTGTTGCCCGCGGTCGAGACCGAAATCGCCGGCGGATCGACCGGAACCGTAAGCACGGGTGTCCGGTCCTGCCCCGCCAGAGCAACGCCAGAAGCCAGCGCCAAGACAAGTCCCTCGATCATCATGCACCCTCTTGCAATTCGCTGTGCGTGCGCAGGCTATCACAGGACTAGGTGCGATCAAGGCGCATGCCTTCAGTCTCCTGACTGACTTAGCCGGGACACGCGTTCAAGCCGCTTTCGGCTTCCTCGGGTCGCGAAAGCCTCTCCAGTTTTCCGGCTCAAACCAGCTGCAGGAAAGCTCAGGCCGCGCCGCTTCAAGCGCTTTGAACTCGGATCGCGGCGCATTAAGGGCGGTGCGCAGATAGCAAAGCGTGGTCATGCCTTGAAGCGGGGTCAGGTCCTGATCGGCCAACCGTGTGGAGGTCAAAAACAACGCTTCGAGGCGAAAATCTTCAAGCGGCGCGAGGCTCTCGATCCTCTGATTGGTGTCGATCGTCCATGATCTGCTTCCCTTGCGAACGGGGATTTAGAACGGAATATCGTCGTCGAGATCGTCATAGCCGCCACCCGAGCCGCCTGCAGCCCCGCCGCCAGAACCGCCGCCCGAACCGCCGCCTTGATTCCAACCGCCGCCAGAACCACCGCCGCCTGAGCGCTGTCCGCCGCCACCGCCGCCACCGCCCATTCCGCCGCCTTCACCGCGGCCATCGAGCATGGTCAGCGTGCCGTTATAGCCGCGCAGCACCACTTCGGTGGAATAGCGATCCTGGCCGTTCTGGTCCTGCCATTTGCGGGTCTGCAACTGGCCCTCGACGAATACCTTCGAACCCTTTTTCAAGTAGCTCTCCACCACATTGACGAGCCCTTCGGAAAAGATCGCCACGGTATGCCACTCGGTGCGTTCCTGGCGTTCTCCGGAGTTGCGGTCTTTCCAGGTCTCGCTCGTCGCGATGCGCAGATTGGCGACCTTGCCGCCGTTTTGAAAGCTGCGGATTTCAGGGTCTGCGCCCAGATTGCCGATCAGCATCACTTTGTTGAGCGAGCCTGCCATGGTCTTGTCGTGTCCTTCCCGTCGAATACTGTATGCCTCGCCCCCAAAGAGGCGATTCTCTGGGAGGAACCTTAAGACACGAACGCGTGCCGATGCGAGGCCTGCTTGCGCTTATCCACCTTCGTGCGCGTTTTGCGCAGGAGTGCTCAACGGCTGGGGTAGCGCAATCGTCCCAGAAAACGGGTGAGGCTGGGCAATTCGCGGTCTGAACTGGTCAGCTTGGCCTTGACCTTCTCAAACCGCATCACGCCATCAATGCGCCGGTCAAGAAAGGCGTAGCTCTTCTCCTTGCCCTCGCTGTCATCATTGATGAAGTAAGCCAGCGTTGCCGAATAGATGCCGGCAAGAATCGTGCGCTTGGTGTAGTGGTTGTAATCGGTCGCCGTGTCGCCTGCGAGGCGCCACATGATATCAGCCGAGCGCCAGCCAATCTGGAGCGAGCGGGGCGCATTCTGCGGCATCGCCATTACGGAAAGCGCGCGCCGCACCGCCTCATCAATATCCTCGACCGCTTTCAGGCGGAAAGCGATCAATTCGCGGATACGCTCGCGGATCTTGAGCTCGGCCAAGCGTTCGGCGGGCCACTCGGCTTCCATTGCCTGATCAACGCTGGTGATCCACGCCTCGATCATGTCCATCGCCCTGCCATTGAGCGGGCGCGGGGGGAAAGCGAGCTTGGCCACATCGACGTCGCACCCCGCCATTTCGGCTGCTGCGATAAGCGCGGTCTCATTCCAGCCATCAAAGATGGCAGAGGCCGCAATGTCGGGCGCGAGCGCCACGCGCAGCTCATCAAGGGTCATATCGGCGAAATCGGGGGATGTGCTGGTCATATCAGAAAGAAGGCCCGTATTGCCTTGTGGTTCCCTGATCCTCGCGCTCTTTATCCGCGGCCGCGAATTCGGCCATGATCTGCGTGTTGCCAACCAACAGCTCTGCATAGTCGCGAGCGGAGCGGCCCGAATTGTCGTTGCGATCTGGGTCTGCGCCCTGTTTCAACAATCTTGCGATCAGATCGCTGTCACGCTTGTGCACCGCCGAAATCAGCGGCGTCTCGCCCTGCTGATCGGCCACATCGACCTGGGCTCCGCCCTCGATCAACGCCTCAAGGCTGTCAATATCGCCCAGATTGGCCGCAATCTGGAGCGGGTAGATCCCGTTGCGATTGGCAATGTTGGGATCGGCGCCGCGCTGCAGCAGAAATTTCACCCACAGAACATCGCGGCGTCTGGTTACGATATGCAGCCCCGTCTCGCCCGACGTGATGTCGCGCGTGTTGACGACTTGCGTGCCCGGCTCGTTGAGCATTTCGGTAACCGCATCGCCGTCACGCTCATCCACCGCTTCGAGAAATTCGAACCCTTTGGAATAGACCTGTGCTGACACCTGTAAGGATGCAAGACCTGTGAGCGAGGCGACCAACAGCGTCGCTGCGAAAACCAGGCTGGCAATCGCGCTGCGAAACCCTAATTTGTGGCCAAGAAAGCCTGACACGTCGTGATCCTTTCGCGTTCGTCGTCTCGTCATTGGACATTTGGGAATGGTGGCATCCCTTGCGAAGTCATCCGTTAGCAGAGCATGAATAGCGACGCAAAAAGATCGGCCCTGACAGCACCCGGCAAACCGGCCAGCGCATCCTCGCGCGCACGCCCAGTCTGGATGGTCCTTGCGGCCTGTACGCTCGCCGCCTGCGCGCCGCAAGGCGATGCACCGCTGGGTGAACCGCCGCTCGACGGAGCTTCGATAGGCGGGCCCTTCACGCTGACCAGCGCGACCGGCGAAACCGTCACCTGGGAGGATTTTCGCGGGCGATACGCAATTGTCTATTTTGGCTATGCCTATTGCCCCGATGTCTGCCCCACCGACATGCAGCGCACCGCGCAAGGCCTGAAGATCCTGAGCAAACGAAATCCCGCTCTGGCAGCACAGATTCAGCCGGTTTTTATCTCGGTCGATCCCGCGCGCGACACGCCTGCAGTCCTGCAGGAATTCACCTCAGCCTTTTCCGATGATCTGATGGGCCTTTCCGGCAGTCCGGAGGCAGTGAAGCAAGCCGCTGACGCCTTCCGCGTCTATTACAAGAAAGGCGAAGAGACGCCGGGTGGAGGCTATCTCGTCGATCACACCAATATCGTCTACCTGTTCGATCCGGCGGGCGATCCGCTGACTATGCTGCCCGCGCGCGAAGGTGCCGAGGCGGTTGCAGCGGAAATCGAGAAATGGGCCGATGACTAACGGGTTGAGAGACCAGTTCTGGGAATTGCCGCTGGGCGAGCTCAACCGCACTGAGTGGGAGGCGCTGTGCGATGGCTGTGGACGCTGTTGCACGCACAAGATCGAGGATGCCGATACCGGCGAAATCGAACACACCAATGTCTCGTGCAAACTGCTCGACACCGGCACCGCCCGGTGTAGCGATTACCGCAACCGCAAGGCGTTTGTGCCTGATTGCCTGCGCCTGACTCTCGCGATTGTCGAAGACGTACCCTGGCTGCCCTCGACCTGTGCTTATCGCGTGCGCGCGGCAGGACGCCCATTGCCCGGCTGGCATTACCTGATCTGCGGCGACCGCGAGGCGGTCAAACGCGTGGGCGTTTCGGTCGCGGGACGGGTGGTAAACGAGAATGAGGCAGGGCCGCTTGAACATCATATCGTGGAATGGGGCCCGCCGCGACTGGACAACCTGGCCCCGCCTGCGCTTGAAGGGGTGTGCGACGCCGCGCAGGACTGACGCCGGCGGCGCGGGTACAAAAGGCGTTGGACCGTGATCGATTGGCTGAAGCGCGCTGAGACAGACCCCGAAATTACGCTCAATGGCGCGCGCGTGCCGATTGTCGTGCGCCGGCATCCCACTGCCAAGCGGCTGACACTGCGGCTCGCGCCTGATGGCAGCGCGGTGCGTATTACTCTGCCGCATTGGGCGCAGGGCAAGGAAGCCATCGCCTTTGCTCACGCCCGAAGCGAGTGGCTCGCACAGCAGCATGCGCGCATCCCGCGTCGCGCGGAGCCAGAGGCGGGCGGCGACATTCGATTTCGCGGATGCGCGCTCACCATCGCCTGGGACGAAAGCGCCCCGCGCCGGCCGAAACTGGAAGCGCGCTCGCTGCGGGTCGGCGGTGAGGTGAACGGGCTGGAGGCGCGGTTGCGGCGCTGGCTGGAGCGCGAGGCGCTGACTCTGTTCGAGGGCGATCTTGCAGATTACGCCCGCGCAGCGGGACTGGATCCGGTTCCCATCGGCCTGAGCCGCGCACAAAAGCGCTGGGGAAGCTGTTCGGATGGCGGCGCGTCAGGCCAGCGCCGGATCCGCATTAATTGGCGCCTGGTGCAGGCTCCCGATTTCGTTCGGCGATCAGTCGTCGCGCACGAGGTCGCGCATCTGGTACACTTTGATCACAGCCCGGCATTCCACGCGCTCTTGGACCGAATTTTCGAAGGCGAGATCGTCGAAGCGGATCGCTGGCTCAAGGAAAACGGGCGTAGCCTCTACACCGCGTTTGGCTGACGCCGTCGCCCGGGCACGCCGCATCAAAACCCAGCGCAAGCCCGCTCCCTCTGGTCTCACGCGGATGCGCAGCCTATATTGTTTCGATGTCTTCCCTATCGCGCTTCAATCCCAAGACCGGCATCGCCGATTTCTGGACCGAATTTCGCAAGCCCAACCCGCTGCGCTGGCCGATGCTGCTCGCCTCGACGGTGCCCTTGCTGGTGATCTTCTACTGGCTGTCGGGGGAGACCCATTACAAGACGCCCGAGCGCCCCACTATCACCTATATCACCACGCTCGATCCCGATCGCAGCGATCAAGATATCATCGCCTCAAACGAGGCGAACCAGGAGATCAAGGACCTGCGCGAGGCGGCCGAGGACAACCTCGCAGAGCGAAAGCGCGAAATCTACAAGGCGCTTGGAGCGGGGATCGGCATGGATGTCGACAAGATCGCCGCCGAGGCCGATGCGCGCCGCGCGGCAGAAGAAGCCGCCGAGGAAGAGCGTCGCGCTGAAATGTTCAGCCCACGCGAGGAGGCTGCCGATGGTGTAGGCGATGGCGTTGGTGATGGCGATGGCGCTGATGAAGACGATGGCGAAGAAGCCGCATCAACTTCAAGAGGCAATACACCATAAGCGCACACCCGCCCAGCGATGCTGACTGGGTGGCCGCCACCGCGCGGCTGGCGCAGCGCGCCCGCCCGGTTGCCGCGCCAAATCCCGGTGTTGCCGCCCTTATCGTCAAGGATGGCTGCGTGATAGCGCGCGGCTGGACGCAGAAAGGCGGGAGACCGCATGCCGAAGCGATGGCGCTCGCCCAGCTTGCCCCCGGTGAGGCGCGCGGGTCCACGATCTATGTCACGCTTGAACCGTGCGCGCACAAATCGAACCGGGGCCCCGCCTGCTCCGATCTCCTTAGCGCCGAAAAACCTGCGCGCGTTGTCATCGGCCAGCTTGACCCCGATAGTCGGACTGCGGGGCGCGGGATCGAGAAGCTTAGGGCTGCAGGGATCGCGGTGAGCGTGCTTGAAGACGAAGCGTCCGAGCGCAGCCTGGCGGGATACCTGATGCGGATGCGCAAAGGGCGACCCTTTGTAACGCTGAAGCTGGCGCAATCGCTCGACGGCTGCATCGCGCTTGGCGATGGGACCAGCCATTGGATCACCGGGCCCATGGCGCGCGCACATTGCCATGCCATGCGTGCGCGGCACGAGGCGATCCTTGTTGGTGGGGGGACGTGGCGCGTGGATGAGCCGCGCCTCAATGTCCGCCTGCCGGGGCTTGAGGCGCGCAGTCCGATGCGCGTAGTGCTCACCAAAGGGCCAGAGCCCGAAGGCGCACGCGCGATCCGCGAGCCCGAACAGATCGCCGAACTGGACGGGGTCCTGCACCTCTATGTCGAAGGCGGCGCAGGGGCAGCGGCAAGCTTCCTTGAAGCCGATCTGGTCGACGAATTGCATCTCTATCAGGCCCCGATTGTGATCGGTGACGGGCTATCCAGCCTTGGCGCGCTTGGCCTCAACGATCTGGCGAGCGCGCATGGCCGCTGGCGCGAGATCGACACCCGCCTGCTTGGCAGCGACCGTTTCAACGCCTATTTGCGCACCCGCACTTAGCGCGGCCCCAGCGCGCCCCTGCACGCTTAAGCAAGAAGGATCCTGCCTCATGTTCACCGGCATCGTGACCGCCATCGGCACAATCTCCAATGTCGAGCGCCGCGGCGACTTGCGGCTGCGCGTTGTCGCCCCGCTTGATCCCGCTTGCATTGATATTGGCGCATCGATTGCGTGTTCTGGCGTGTGCCTGACGGTGGTTGATCGCGGCGGCGAGGCGGGGGATGCGTGGTTTGATGTCGACGTATCGGCGGAAAGCGTCAGCCGCACGCGCAAGGGCATGTGGGAGAAAGGCGCGCGCATCAACATCGAACCCTCTTTGCGCGTGGGCGATGAACTGGGCGGGCATATCGTTACCGGCCATGTCGATTCGGTTGGCGAGGTTGTGATGTCCAAGCGCGAAGGCGACAGCTGGCGTATCGCAATCCGGGCCCGCGCGGCCATGGCGCCGTTTATCGCGGAAAAAGGCTCTATCACCGTCGATGGTGTCTCTCTGACGGTCAACGATATACGCGACCGGCCCGAGGGGACCTGCGATTTCGCGCTCAACATCATCCCGCACACCGCCGAAGTCACCACGCTGGGCGCGCTTACCCAGGGCGACGAAGTCAATCTCGAGATCGACGTGCTGGCGCGCTATCTGCGGCGCATGCAATCGCTCGCGGCGCAATAGCCGCTCCCCGATTTCGCGTTTATGGGTCACGCCCGCGTAATTTTGAAAATGCACTTTCATTGTTGCCGATTGCTGAGGGCTCCGCACGATGATCCACCGCCTTAAAGCGCATCGCCGCCAGGTTATCGGTTCAACCGCCGCCGCCTTTGCGGGCCTGGTCACCAGCGGCTGTGGCACGGGCGGCGCGAATGGCAGCCGGCCCGCACCGCAAAATGGCGTGTCGGCCACGACGCGATCATCATCGCTTGTGCCGGACCCCAATGGCGTACTCGATCTGCAAGAGGGATTTTCCTATCGCATCGTCTCGACCCTTGGCGATGCGATGGATGATGGCCTGTCAGTGCCCGACCGCGCCGATGGCATGGGCGCTTTCGACCTTGGCGGCGATATTGCTCTGGTACGCAACCACGAACTCGCCCCCGGTCATGGTGCGGGCGGCGACCTACCCAGCGGATATGCCCGCGATGAAAACGGCACGGTGCGACCTGGAGGGACGACCACGCTGGTTCTTGACGCGAACACTCTGGCGGTGAAACGCCAGTACCGATCGCTTGGCGGGACGGTGCGCAATTGCTCAGGCGGCATCACCCCCTGGGGCACTTGGCTCACCTGCGAAGAGCCGGGTCGACAAATGAGCGATCTGCCTGATCACGGCTTTGTTTTCGAAGTGCCAGCGGGCGCTGGCGGTCTGATCGATCCGCAGCCGATCACGGCTATGGGCCGCTTCAATCACGAAGCCGCCTGCGTCGATCCCTCCACCGGCATCGTCTACATGACAGAGGATCGCGGTGACGGTCTGCTTTATCGCTACATCCCCCGCGTGCCCGGAAACCTTGCCCAAGGCGGCACCTTGCAAGCGCTCGCTTTGTTCAATGATCTGCGTGACAGCCGTAATTGGGATGCCAAGCGCTGGCTGCCGGGGACCGAGTTTGCCGCCGTATGGCTCACATTTCACTCGCCCGAAGCTCCGCAAGACGATTTGCGCATTCGCGGTGCGGCGGCGGGAGCGCTCAAAATCGCGCGCGGCGAAGGCATATGGATGGGCGATGGCGAGATGTATTTTGCCGCCACCAACGGAGGCGCTCAAAAGCTGGGTCAGATCTTCAAGCTCACACCCGGCCTCGCCGGCGCGCCGGACAAGCTGCAATTGTTCTTCGAAAGCGAAAGCGAGGCGCAGCTCAATTACGGTGACAATCTCACTGTGGCCCCGTTTGGCGATCTGATCGTGTGCGAGGATCAATATACTGACGTCGTGAACAACCGCCTCATCGGCATCACCCCCGCTGGTGAGCCCTATGTCTTTGGCGCGCTGCGCATGCAGACAGAGCTTGCCGGGGGGTGCTTCTCACCCGATGGCAAATGGTTCTTCGTCAACGCCTATTCGCCCACGATGACCCTTGCCATCACCGGGCCTTGGGCGGCGTAAACTACCGCGGATCGGGCGCAACACCCCCAGCTTCAGCCAGCGGTTACCTTGCCAATCGCCGAGATGAACTTGTCGATATTGTCCATGGTAAGGCCCGCAATGTTGATGCGGCCTGATCCGGCCATGTAAATGCCGTGCTCTTCGCGCATGCGAACAACCTCGTCCTTGCTCAGGGGGAGGACAGAGAACAGGCCGTTCTGAACGCCGAGCGCGGTCAGATCAACGCGGCCCACTGTGCCCGCATCGGCAATGCGCTGGCGAACCTGGCGCATCCGCGCGCGCATCTGGTCAAGCTCGTCGATCCAGACCTGTGTCAACTTGGGCGTGCGCAGGATCAGACGGACCGCCGCAGCGCCATGATCGGGCGGCATTGACCAGCTCGCGCGCGCGAGGGCGTTGGCATTTGAAAAGGCGGTGTCGAGTGTCTCGGTCTCGCCCTCGCCCGCCATGATGTAGAAAGCGCCGACACGGTCGCGATACATGCCGAAATTCTTGTCGCAGCTATACGCGATGAAGGCTTCGGGCACTTTGGCAAGGATGCTGCGCAGGCCGGCGGCATCTTCGTCGAGCCCTTCGCCAAGTCCCTGATAAGCGGTGTCGATGATGGGGAATATCCCGGTCTCGGCAACCGCGCCGCCGATCGCGGCCCAGTCCTCAAGGCTGTAGTCAATGCCGGTCGGGTTATGACAGCAACCATGCAACAGGACGCCATCGCCTGGCTGAGCGGTGCGGATCGCGCCAAGCACGGCATCAAGGTTGGCGCTACCATCGGTCTGCGCGTGGTCGAACGGCACGAGGGTCAGCCCAAGATCGTCGATGATCTGCTTGTGGTTGGGCCAGCTGGGTGTGCCCATATGGAGCCGGGTCATCCCGGCCTTCTGAGCCAGCGCCAACGCCAGGCGCACAGCGCCGGTGCCGCCCGGTGTCTGCATGCCCGCAATGCGCCCACCCATCGTTGCATCGGACCCGAAGATATAGGGCATCAGCGCGTTGACAAAGCCCATATCGCCCTCGGGCCCAAGATAGCTTTTGGACTCCTGCGTATCGACCAGCATCTGTTCAGCCTGCTTGATCGCCGCGAAGACGGGGGTGTCGCCTTGTCCGGTGCGGTAGACGCCGACGCCAAGATCAACCTTGTCGGGGCGCGTATCCTCGGCATGGAGCTTGATCAGCGCGAGCAGCGCGTCGGGCGATTGGGCTTCGAGTCGGTTGAGCATGAAAGATGCGATGGCGCGGGCTGACGCTTCGCGCAACCGCCTTTCGCTGACCGATCGCTGACCGGGCGTACCTTGCGCCTGTCAGAAAGGCAGCCAGCGCTGTTTCTTCGAAAATTTCATGTAGCCCGCATTGATGCCCAGCCGCACACCCGCGCCGAGGCGGATCGGGATCAGGACGACGTCTCCCCTGCGCATGTAGCTCGCATGGAGGCCGCCCACCAGATAGGCCTGTCCCTCACCCGCCGGATACCGTTTGAACAGGTCTTCGGTGTCGAACAGGTTGTAGACAAGAACAAAGGTGTTGGCTGCGTTGGCGCCCGCGTCAAAACCGACCGAGGGACCGGTCCAATAAACTTTGCGATCGCCCTCGATCTTGTGATGCAGCGTGCCCGAACCATAGCGCGCGCCGAAAATGAAGGCTCCGCCCGCCTCGCGCCCGACAATATATCCATTGGGCTGGCCCTCCTTCTTGAGAAGATCCTCGATCAGCTTGGCAAGGCCCTTGGCACCCTTGCCAAAAACGCCCTCGGCCGCACCGATCAGGTCATCCTCGGCATAGGTAGTATCGCTGGCAGCGGCCTGCTGCGGAACATCGACGATCCCTGCCCCGTCTGCCGTGTTTTCAAGCGGGCCTTCACCAATCGTGGCACCGCTCGCCGGATCGACCCATTGGCGCGAATCTGTCCCTTGCGGAGGCTCAGAATAGACAGCAAAGGCCTCGTCAGTTTCCTGTGGCGCAGACGCCAGATCGGACGTCTGGTCCCAAGCTGAGGGTTCAGCTGAAGGAGCAGGCACAGGCTGCGGAGGCTGCGGATCCATGGGCGGCAGAGGGCGCAAGGCGGGCTGCACGCGAACAGGCCCGTCAGCCGGTGAAGGCTGGGCAAGATCGCCATCAATTGCGCCGCTATCCTGCGGGGTTTCCGAGAGCGCGTCGTTGGGGTCAAACACCTCAAGCTCCTGCGCGTTGAGCGGCGCAGCGGCGAAAGCAAGCAGAGCGAGACCCATCAGCGCCAAAGCGTTCGCCAGGCCTTGCCGCAGGGCGCACATCCAGGCGACATGCGGCTGGGCGATGGCAGGTGTGGCGGCGCCGAGGTTCATTTTGCAGCCTTTCGCAGTGTTTTGTTCGCTCGTCGATCCAGCAAAGGCCGCGAGGACGGCGCTCGGCAAGAATTCGGCGGCGAACCGAATCGAAAACACGTTGAGGCGAAAGCGATGGCGGCCTCCACCTGAATGGTTTGCGAATTTGCGCCTATCTTCGTGCAGGACCCGAAACGGGGAGACCGGCCCAAAAATATGCGCCTTCCCGCTTGCCGCTGTGTCCTGCGGCGATTATAGCGCGCGGTTCGCAGATACGAATGCGCTGCGGAGACGTGGGTGAGTGGCTGAAACCAGTTCCCTGCTAAGGAACCATACCCAATACGGGTATCGAGGGTTCGAATCCCTCCGTCTCCGCCACCTACACCATCCCAAGAGAGCCCAGAAAGTCCCTGAAAGCCGCAGATTTCTGGGGTTTTTCGGACTTGCATTGGACTCTCGTGTTCTTATTTTGCTCTAACCGTTCCCACACTTTCTACCCACCATTGTGGGAGCAGATGTGGGAAGAGAACCAGGATGGATGGCTATGGGAAAACTTTCCGCCGCTCAGATTCGAGCTCTCACTTAACCGGGCCGCTACATGGATGGCGATGGCCTAACGCTGCTGCTCACCGCCCCAAAAAAGGGGTATTGGGTGCTGCGCGCGACCATAGCCGCACTGACTGAGTGGCAATACCTCATGGCTTGAGACACGGATCGGATAGGATAAGCTCTGCCAAGTTGAGACGAGTTCGCGTCAGTCTACGAGACCCCCTTGCGGCACATGAAAGACAAAATCCCGAAACCCGGACTTAGGTTGCTTTAGTCAACTCGGCAGGAAGCCGGGACTTGCCATCCTGTCGCGCGTGTCGTGGGTGTCGGGGATTTGTGTCCGACACGCACCCAGGGTTTTCACAAACATCTAAGCTACTGATATATATTGGTTATAGAAACTGGCATCGTTCTTGCTTTTGTTTCTGGGCATGGGACCCTGCGGATAGTTTCCCGTCGGCATCCCATCCGGAAACGAGTTCAATAGCTGTGACCGAATAGATCGTCAGAAACCACAATTCTGATGCCCGGTCACTAGTTTTCGCCGGTGCGGCCAAGCCGCACAGGGAGGGGGAGCTGGGCATGAGCCAGATGTGCAAGTCGACTGCCAATGACCGGGTCCTTCCATGGCGACCGGCAGATCTAAGCCGGCGTGCCTGCCTCAATCGCTGCGGGTTTCAACGCAAGCCCCGAGCAGGATTGCCCCGCAGTATTCAAACCGCCTCGGTAGACAGGCCGGGCCACCCGGATCGGCGCGCCAGCACGAGACGTCGACCGAGCAGGCCCCACGCGGACCTGACCAATTCTGGATGAATACGCCCGTATTCGTCCCGTCCCCAGGCAACACAAGTTGCAGTTTGAACAAAGGAGTTAAGAATGGATATCCAGCTGAATTTCGTCAATCAATCCAATGATCAGAGCAGATCCGACGTAGTCATCTTCCAGAAGAACGTGGCGACAACGTATGAAGAGCTGGCCATTGCATGGCGGGTGATCCAGAAATGTGGCCAGGGCGACAATCACCCGTTCACATTTCCGATGACGATGCAGGTGTCAGCCAGCGACAGCTACGGCAACTTCACACCGCGCATGGAAGCTCAAAACGGCCAGCAATATGCGGTTCGCGACCAGCCTTCCGGCGATGTTCTGGGCTATCATGCCCCCGCCGCCGGTCCGCGCGAGGTCGAGGTGCTGAACAAGCTCGAAAGAGGTGCAATCGGCGCCAACATCTTCAAGGACGGGAAGCTGCTCGCCCAGAAGACGTCGATCGCACCGCAACAGAAGGCTGTATTCGAATTCAAGCCAACCATCTGGATCGGCGTTGCTTCGCAGGTGGTGGAAGGAAAGGTCATGAACTCGGCAGTGCTTTCCGACGTGAACACTGAACTGTCGCTGCTGGGTATTGCGACCGCTGACATTGTCATGACGGGCGGTGGCCCTGGCCAAGGCTCGACCCCGTTCGAGTTCGAACTCGACAACGTCGTGATGGCCTAACTCTGGACCGCCGTTGCCGGTTGAACCGACACCATCCCCTCTGCCCCGAACAACAGGGATTGTGACCGGTTCAACCGGCTCCGGTTAATGAAAGCCGAGCACAAGCAATGACCCAGGACACTCAAAGAGGCGAGCATTTCGCTTTTCGGCATTGGAAGGCGCTCAATGGTCAACTGACGATTGATTTTGAAATCGATACTGATCTGTCGCAGAAAACTCCGACCGTGGCATCGATCAATAGCGGACTTGATCCGCGCACGGCGGAAACCGTGCTGATCTACCCTGACCATTGGAGCAGTATCAATCTGCTGTTTGACAGCGGCGTTCGGATCATTGGACGCATGGTACAGCGCAACAATGTCGACATCGAAGGTGTGGAATCCGTCGCAATCTTTGTCGACATTCAGTTCGGACATATCCGGCAGGAAAATCTGCACTTTGAAGGCGTAATCGTTTTTGCGCCGGTCCACGAAGGTCCGACACCGCCTTCACCGCCGGTACCGCCCGGACCCAGCGATCAGGATGATCCGGTTAGCCCGGTCGCTCGTATAACCGGCCCGCACGAAGATCTGTTCCCCTACGTTTTTGTCCGTCAATGGTCGGCCCTCGACCGAAAGAAATTCTCCCTGGCCTTCATCGAATATGGCGGCGCTAGTGACAACAGACTTCTCCTTGCTCTCAAGGCCGCGACATCAAATGCGGACCGGCAAAAGATCGCGATGGATTTTGTCGGGGGGCAGGCTCCCTATCAGAAGCAATTCTTGTGGGACCTTGATGCGCTCGACAATCCTGTTGCCAGGTTTCCTGACTTGGCGGAGACATTCCACAGGTCAAAACTTGATCCTCAAGCCTGGCTCGTTGCTATCGAAGTGGAGTTGCTCAATCTGCTGGAACAGTATGGCAAACCGTACGATTACTTTGCCTCAAAAGCTTATCTGCGCACGATCGAAAAAGCCTGGTCCAGCTATTTTGCGCTTGTTGTGCTCAATGAATTTGGTCCCGAACTGCGTGATAACCTTGCACGCATCCTGTGGTTTGCACATGTTGTAGCTGCAGCCACTTCGGTCGATGGGGAAGTGTTGATCCTGCGCGACCTGGGCGATGACGAGATAATACAGCTCCATCATGCGATAATCCTGCTGCCCGGTTTCTTTTCAGATCGCGCGAGCAAGATCACTGGCAAGGATGGCAGCTGGGCATTGCCCTATGCCATCGGCGACTTGCAGATGGTGCGTCACCATCTTGCGGGCTACGCCCCCGGAGAGATTGCCCGGATCGAAAACGTTATGCCTGGTGAGCGGCGCGAGGTGCGCAAGCGCAAGGTCGAGCAACAGATCGACAAAGAAGAATTCGAATCCGATGTCACCTCTTTCCTGCAAGCCGATGCCGATGACGAGCGCACCAGTTTGCAGCGTGCCGCACAGCGTCTTCTTGGTGAAAGGAAGAGTACAAGGGACTATAAGGATTTCGACACAACCTATGGCCCGCCGACGACCGCCAAGCTGAATGGCAAAGCGTTCAAGACGATCACCCATGGAGCACCTGGGCGCGTTGACGATGTCACCCGGTTTGCACGCAAGATTCTCAACAAATCGGTTGAATCGATCGGCAGAAACATCCGTCAACTGCGCTCGCGAACTGCGCTAGCGAGAAGCGAGGAATTGGTCTCGAGCGTCATCGACAACACAAACAACAAGGAAGGCATCCTGGCGACATATCGCTGGATCGATAAGGTCTATGAAGCACGTGTAATCAACTATGGCCGACGTCTGATGATGGAGTTTTCCATTGCTCATCCAGCGAAAAACTACATCGCTGTGCACGACGCCTTGTCCGGCCATGATCTGAGAAAGCCGAAGAGTCTGGCCGCATACGAAATCACCTCATTTGAGCACATCACGCCCGAAAACTATTCGAAGCTATGCGCCGATTTCGATGTAACCGAAGTGCTTCCCCCACCGCCCGAACATGTAAAGATCGGCACTACTTTGCGCGGTGATGATATCAAGCTGCTCACGGTTCCGGCGGGATATCGCACGATCGAAGCGATCGCCAAATGCACCAGCAGCGAGGCCGGTCAGGATACCCCCACCGTGATGGTAGGCACTGTCGCGCTAACCGGCGACAAGGCCCAAAGGTTGCCGGACTATACCGATGCCATGCCGATCCCGGTTTCAAGCGCTTTGCCTGTACCAAGGATCAAGCCTTTACCCCCGATACCTGCTCCGGCGAACGGCGCTAATCAATCTGCAAGGTCTTCGGCATTCTCTTTGCCAGGCCATTTGCCACCTGAGCAAGTCGTCTCATCTACCGCGACAATTCTTACCAATGTGGAGATCCATTGCCGGCCAACCGGGTATGCCATCAGCGAATGGAAAATCTCTGTCTATCGCGCGCTAAGCGCTTCGAATGAGAAGCGCCGTCAGAAATATTACCAGCAAGTCGAGAATTCTGGCGAACACGGCCGGTCACAAACCAATCCGGGCTCGACATCCGAGGTCTAACGCACCCAGCTTAAAGCCAGATGCATTGATCTGCTGCTAGACGCCCTGGAACAAGAGGCCAGCGAAGCGCGCCAGTTGAAAGCTTCGCCGCCAAATGCCGATGACGTCTATCGTGATCGCAGCATTCAGTTTCTCGAGTCTGCCATCGAATGGCATGAAATGTCGTTCCGGTTTTCACCCAGTCCCAGCAAGAAACCGGGCAATTCCGCAGATGCCAAAGACTATGACGACGGTGATCGCGGAGCGCCATTCACGTCATTTCTTCAGGCCAAAGAGGCCCGGATTCTGGTTCCCGTGCGCCCTGACTATCTCCGTTCACTGATCCTGTACTGGTCGACCGGAGAAATCTGGCAAGGGCCGCAATGGCTGGTCCCGACTTTTGAAGACGACGCGGCCCTGATCGTCGACGCGGGTGACGAATGCGAAGCGTTTGAAGAGCGCGGGTCTGCAGCTTGGAAAATCCTTGTCCCGACGCAGATGCAAGCCATCGATAATCGCCGGATCGATTTCTTCGATCAATCTCACCATCACCATGAGGGAGAGCAGTCATGAACACTGCCCTGCACGGCACGCTCCGGCCCCAGTTTGGCGATGCACCGGTTGGATCATTGATGCCTTTTGTCGGCGCATTGAAGAACCATGGCCCCCCGAAAAACGATCATGCAGACCCGATAGAGGAACAGATTCCCCCCCCACCTGAGACGCACGATATCGAAGCTTGGGGCTGGATGTTGTGCGACGGGAGATCTCTCGAAACGGGAAAGTACCCGGAGCTTTTTGCAGCGATCGGCAATTTCTACGGCGGCAGCGATCTAACGTTCAACATCCCCAATTTCCGCGGAGTTTTTTTGCGCGGAACCGACTTGCAATCAGGAAATGATCCCGATGTCGGGGAACGTACGAAGTCCGCAAAGGACGACACTGCGTATTCCAATGTGGGCTCGTACCAAGCCAGCTCCATGCAAGATCATAAGCACAATCTAAGCGTTTTTGCGGCTGCCGGTCAGGGAGGCGGGAACCTGTTGGCACCCAAGCAAACGCCCGCTCAGACCGGGTCTATCTATGAAGATCCCGCCGCAAGTCCCCCGATCGGCATCAGCGCCGCAGAAACCCGCCCTTCCAACACCGCAGTCAATTTCATCATCAAGTTCACCTACGGGCTCGTGCCATTCCATGCCTGAGCGCGTCGCATCAAAGAAGAGGAACAGCGCAATGACCTACAAGAAGATCCAGTTTATCGGGTATGCCATCGACACCGGTCCGGGCTGGGATGACGGTCACAGTATCTATCTGGGATTACCAGATCCGCGGAAAGACATTGATGCGCGCTGCATCTTGATGCGCCGCGCAATGGAAACAGCTCGAGATCAACTGTCGAAGAAGTCTCCCCCCGAAAAAACGCTCAAGTTGTTCATGGCACCCGAGTTCTTCTTACGGGGTGACAAGGGTGCCTACGACATGGATTCGGTGCAATACGCCATACGCGAGCTGCAAAAAATTGCGGCTGAAGACCAATGGGAAGATTGGTTAATCGTATTCGGGACAATTCTGGGCGAATGGGATCAAGACGAGCATGCTGCCGATAAATATGCGGTGAACTTCGCGCTAATCCAGGAAGGTGGCGTGGCCACTGCCGGCCCAACAGGTGCCCGAATTGTGACCAAAGA
>JBCBKF010000002.1:0-39498 GCA_038522255.1 Pseudomonadota bacterium | reverse complement strand
CTTCGAAGGGGTCAGGACCCTCGGCGGCAAAGGCGGTGTTGGTCTCGTCATACTCCTCTGAGATCGAGGTGACAGTAACAGCACTCGCCTCGATCTCGAGCAATTCGCGATCGCTGATCTGCATTTCGCGGGCAATCTCGGCGCGGCCCGGCTCACGCCCCAGCTGATTGCGCAAGCCATCGGCCGTTTTGTCGTATGCCGCGCGTTTCTTGCGGGCAATCCGGCTGTCATTGAGCAAGCGCCGGATCTGATCGAGCATCGCCCCGCGCACCCGGATCTTGGCATAGGCGGCAAAACCGTCTTCGGTGGGGCCAGAGTGCTTTTGCGCGCATTCGGTAAGCGCCAGGATGCCGGTCTGGATCAGGTCCTCAACCTCCAGCGCGCCTGCAAATTCGGGGCGACCCATGCCATAGACGTGCCAGGCCGTGCGGCGCACCAGCGGGAGAAACCGGCGCACCCGGTCCTCCACCAGGTCGCGGTTGGAATTGCCATAGGCACCCGCCAGGGTGGAGGCGAAGGGGGCGGGATCGTGTTTCATAGAGGCATCGGCTGAGCTGGTTGGTGTTCTTGTGAAGCGTGTTGCGGCGTATCACTCGGCGTCGCGGGCGGCGTACCAGGGAGGGCAGGCTGCGGCGGGGGTGTTACTTCGCCGCCAATAAGGCCAACCACATCAACTGCCTGCGTTGCTGGAAGTTCGTTGATGGAAAGCACCGCACAAAGGCTCGCGCGTTGTTTCAGGAGCCGGGTGAGGGCCCGGCGCACTGGCGGCTGAACGATCAGCGCGACAGGTGCGTTGACCCGCGCGATGATCGCGTTGATCTGTTCAACGATCATCGCGCCGCCATCGGGTTCAATCAGCGGTTGACCGGTCGCCGGGTCGCTGACGCCTCCCAGGATTGCCCCTTCCAGATTAGCATCCAGCGTGACAACTTTGAGCGGTTCGCCCGGATCGCAGATGCGCGCGATCAGTCGCGCACCCAGATCAGCGCGCACCGTGTCGATCAGCGCGTCAAATTCCTGCGTTTTCTGCAAGGCGATGGCGAGGCTGGTCAAAAGCGGCTGAGGGTGCGCAAGGCCAATCCCGTCGGCGATAAGCGCGCGCAAGATGCGGGTGAGCGCGGCGAGGTTGAGCGGATCGGGATGCACCGCCTCCACCAAAGCAGGCGCGGTTTCCTTCAGCGCGTCGATCAATTCGCGCACTTCTTCGGGACCCAGCAGATCATCTGCCTGAGAAAGCAGCGCCTGATTGGCGTGGGTGGCGATGACAGTGCTGGGATCAACCGCCATGAACCCTTCGGCGATGGCATGATCGCGCGCGGCGGGATCGATCCAGATAGCGGGGCAATCAAAGCTCGGATCGCGCGTAGCCTCTCCATTTATGCCGAGTCTGGTGTAAGGCGGTGCAGCGCGGACATCGCCGGTGTCGATCGCGAGCAGCTTGCCGGGGCGAACCGAGCCGGCGGCAATCACGACGCCGCCCAGCAGCACGGAGTAATCCTGCGCGCCTGCCTCCAGCGAATCGCGAATCCGGAATTGCGGCAGGACAAAGCCAAGCTCGCGTGAGAGTTGCTTGCGAATACCGGTGATGCGGGTGAGCAGCGGCGCGCCAGCGTCCTGATCAACCAGATGGACCAGCGCGTAACCCAGTTCTATCGTCACCAGCGTCTGGTCCGATACATCGGCCAGATCGATTTGATCAGGTGCCTTTTCTTCGGCAGCGGGTGCTTCCTCGGCCACCGGCTTTGCTGCCTTGCGCCGCAAAGCCCACCAGATCCCGCCCGCAATCGCGGCAGCGGGCAGGAAGATCATTTGCGGCATGGCAGGAACCGCGCCGATCGCCAACAGGATCACCGCCACTGGTGCCCATGTCCGCGTGTCTGCGAATTGCCCGCCAATCTGTCCGGTCAGGTCGCGTTTGTCCGAAACGCGCGTGACAATCGCCGCCGCCGCAATCGAGAGCAACAGGGCCGGCACCTGCGCGACCAGCGCGTCCCCCACCGCCAGTGTGATGTATTGTTCGCCCGCTTCGGCAGCGCTCATGCCGTGGCTGATCATGCCCAGCGCCAGACCCGCAATCACGTTGACCGCCAGGATCAACAGCGCCGCGATCGCATCGCCCTTCACGAATTTGGACGCGCCGTCCATCGACCCGTAGAAATCCGCTTCGATCGTCACCTCGCTGCGGCGCTCGCGCGCGTCCTGCGCGGTGATGAGACCGGCAGCGATATCAGCGTCAATCGCCATCTGCTTGCCGGGCAGCGCGTCGAGCACAAACCGCGCGGACACTTCCGACACGCGGCCTGCGCCTTTGGTGATGACGATCATGTTGATGATCAACAGGATGGTGAAGACAAACAGTCCGACCGCAAAATTACCGCCGACCAGGAACTCGCCAAACGCCTCGATGATCTCGCCCGCCGCCGCGCCGCCTTCGTGGCCGCTCACCAGAACCACACGCGTGGAGGCGACGTTGAGCGCAAGGCGCAAGAGGGTCGCGAACAGCAGGACGCTTGGAAAGGCGCTGAAATCGAGCGGGGTGCGCACGTTCAGCGCCACCATCAGCACCGCCACGGCAATCGCGATGTTGAGCACGAAGAACATGTCGAGCATCAGGGTCGGGATCGGCAGCACCATCAACGCGAACAGGGCAAATATGCCAACGGGCAGCGCCAATGCGCCCGGAGCGGCGCGCACCTGATCAAGCAGCGATTGCGGTTTGGCGAGGCTCATCAATGGGACGCCTTCTTAAAGACCCAGCGCGCGCAGGCGCTCATAGGCGCGCTCAATGCGCTGAGCGCTTTCAGGGCTGGCCAGATCGCTCGCCCCGCTCGCTTTGAAGGTCTCATCCAGCAGGCTGGACATGGACTGCGCGCCGGATGGCTGTTGAGCGGGCCTGATCGCCTCCTTAGCGGGAAGGGCCAAGGTGGCAGCCGTCGGTATCATGGGCGCTGGATCGGGCGCGCTGTTGAGACTGCCCCGCGACGTTGCTCCCGACAGCAGTGGCGGCTGGCGCGGTTCGAAGACTTCTTCGGCGGTGATAAGGTAAGGCACGGCGCTTGCGGGATCGGTGAAAGCGCGTGCGCCAAATCCCGTGCCATAGGCGCTTGGGCCCAAAGCCGGACCGGCGGCGAGGTTGACCGTGTAGCCTGTTCCGCCTCGAATGTCTCCCCGCCCCTCAAGCGCGCGCGCGAGTTTGGTGCCGAGATGGTCCATCACCCCGGCAAGGCTGCGCTCGGCACCGCTAGGGTCATAAAACACCGCGCGATTGGCTGCGGCAGGACGACGAAAGAGGCTGGCTGCGCCTTGATTGGGATCGCTCTGCATAGCCGAGAGGAAGCGCCCCGCGCCGCTCGCGCCAAGGAAATGTGCCAGGTAAAGCTCACTCGCTTCTGGCTGACGGCCCAGCACCGGCATCAAGGCTCCGCGATTGTCCTCCGCCAGACCCGCCGCCATCAGTGAGGCAATTTCGGGATCGTTGCGAAGGTTCAGGATCGCGGCACGCTGCGCCGGGTCGGCGACATAGGCGGCGCCGCTTGACGTGGTGCTGATCTGCGCGGCGATCTCATCCATGCCGAACCGCGCGCCATGGCGTTTCATCGTGCCCAGCCATGTGCTCTCGATAAACTGGTAAAGGCCCGCCGCGCTCGATGTCGGCGCGCGCGCATTGGGATCCAGCGCGCTTTCAACCTTGGCCTGAGCCAGAAGGTAATCAAAATCGATTGTCGTGGATTGCGCTGCCTTGGCGATCGCGTCTTCGACGTCGGTTCCGTTTGCGGTCCCGGTTGCCGGCGCAATCTGGCGCGTGGCGGCGGGGCGGGCCGCCTGGGCACCGTTAGTATGGTGCGCGTTCGCCGGATAGCCGGCTTGCGGCAGGATCAAAGCGCTCGGAGCGGGATTGGTCACGTGTCCACCTGTCCATGGCGCCCGGCAAGGGCGTGTTCAGCAGGTGTTATGCAGGTGCTGTGCCAGAATGGCGCAAGAAAGGCGAAACTGCAGCCAACTAAGGGATGCCGCTTAGAGCCGCGGGCGCTGCCCTGCTTTGTATGCTGCACGCGGTGCGCCCAACGCTTCAAGCCGGGTGGCGACATTGGCGGCCAGCAGATTGCGGACTCTGCGGTTGACGTCGTTCAATTGCCGTGCGGTTTCCGCAAGAGGTCGTGTTTCAGTGTCGAGCCAGACAGTTTCCACACTGCCAAGCTCATCGCACAACGCATCTTTCTCACGCGCGGCTTCGAACAGGCCATCAGCATCAAGGCTGGCAAGCGCTTGCCGTTCACGCTCGAGAACGGCAATCATTTGCCGCAAGGTGTAAGGGAGGTTGCCGGGCAATGCGTTCGTCGCGTTTCTTACAGGGTCAGCGGAAGGTGGGGTGATTGGCGGGTGGGTCGCGTGATCGCTCCGCGCGCGAACGCGGTTCATCGCGATTGCACTCCGAGACCGACCCGCGCGGCGATGATGGCGTCAGCGATCGTAGTGGGAACCAGCGGGTAAGTACCGTCTTCCAACGCCTTGCGAATTTGTTGCACTCTTTCATTATCGAGTGGCGGGGACGCGGGGTCGGTCGTCTCGCCGACCTCGATCGAGACACCCGCGCTTGGCTTTGTGACATCTGCCTCGCTGGCGCGCACCGATGTGCGGCGGCTCGCATCGAACTGCGTCCGATCACTTTCGGACAATGCGCGTGCGCTGCTGATCCCTTGCAATTTGCTCAGTTCAAAAGAGGGCATTGAAGCTACTCCGTTGGGCGATTGTTAAGAAGAACGGCGGGGCGACCGGGGTTTTAAGATCGCTTTGGACTTTTTTCATGTTTGACACACATTCGATTGTGTCGCTGCGCGCGAGGGCCAATTGCCACCCGAAAGCGATCCTCACTCCACCGCAATGATGGCGAGGCCCGGGCGTTCGATGCGCGCGCGGATCGGATCGGCCCGGCGGGCTGTGCGAATGCCAATCCATTCGCCGATCGCGCCGTTTTCCATGGCCTCACCCGATTGCTGAACGGTGAAACCACGCCCGCGCACCACCACGGTTACAGTATCGCCGCGCGTGATGACCGGTCCGGACTTGCTGCCCGCCGTCAAACCATTGCCCGGCGCGGCGGCGGATGCTGACGCGGGCCGGGTTGCAATAAAGATACGCCACGCACCGGCATCGCCGAGGGTGGCGTTGCACTCCACCTTGACAGCGGCCCGCGCGGTTCCGTGCCAGCTGGTCTCTAATGGTTGAGCGCAAGCGGCGAGGCGCAGGCGGGGGTCTGCCGCCGCGCGCGCTCCACCCACTGCACCGATGCTGGCGCCCGTAAAGGTCTCCACTGCCTGGTCAATCTGGGTTGGCGGCAGGATGGCCTGGCCTTCATTCTGGGAGGCAAACACCGGAGAGTATAGCGGTATGAACATGATCGCGGCGACCGGCGTGAAGCAAAGCGGCGTCAGAGCGGCGTGCCAGCGGGCACCATAGGCGGTTTTGGAAGAGAGCATGGCTGGGGGTCCTTGCTGTATTCTGGAATGGACATTCGAAGGTTCGGCTAAAGCACAGCAAGGGACGTGCCAAAAAGTGCCCGGGCCGCGCCCTGTGCCCGAGGCGCCGATCAGTCGGACCGGCCCCTCCTGCCGCCCCTCCTGCCGCCCCTCCTGCCGCCTAGCCTTGTAATGTCCTGCCTTTTGGCGCCGCGCCTTTTTGCAAAAGTCCATGGTTCCGGCCGCCGTCAAGGATGCCCGCCGCGGCTACGCATTTACCCTCAGCCACCGGAAAGCCCCGGCCTAACGCGCTTGATTTACCCGGTGAACACGAAACAGAGCACGAGTTTTTCAATGCCCCTTTTCTCCAGCGCGGCCCGCAAGGAACGCCCGAACACCTCTGCCGACACCGCGTCTGGTTCAGGCGCTGCGGACCTTCCCTCTTCGCAGCCGAGCGTGGCCCCGCTCGTACGTGAGGCTCGTCTTGATCTGCTTGAACGCATTACCGACTTTGCGATGAAGCACGACCTGGAGATTAACGCCCCCAATCTAGCTTCGATCTGCAACGCATTATCCGGCTCAAACGCAAAGCTATCCCAAGCGTTTGCCGCGCGCGAGATAAGCGGGGAACCGATTGATCAGCGCTGGCTTGATACTTTGGCGCGAATGGACCCGGACAGCAGTGATCGCATTTCCGAGCTTGAAACGTTAATGGATAAGCTGGAATATTCGCTCATTCGCTTTGCTCAGACGGCGAAGACCGCCGCGTCGGAAACGAGCGATCATCGCGGCGCGCTCGATGCCCAGATCAGCGCGATCGACGAAGCGACCGCCAACGGTAAGGGCGCGGGCGAAGGCCGCGAAGAAATCCTGCAGTTCATTGAGCTGTCGCGCACAATGCTCGCCGACATTGCGCGCGTCGAAAGCGCGATGATCAAGAGTCAGCACGAAACCGACAGCCTGCGCGAAAACCTCGCCAAGGCGCGGACTGAAGCCGACATTGATTATCTGACGCGGCTGCCCAACCGGCGCGCGTTTGAGCGCAGGCTTGCCTCCGCAACCGCAACCGCGCGCGAAAATGATGAGCCGCTCTGCGTCGCCTTTTGCGACATCGATCACTTCAAGGCGGTCAACGATAAGCACGGCCACGATGCAGGCGACCGCATTTTGTGCGCGGTTGCCAGCACGCTTAACACTCTTGCGGGGGATGACTGCTTCGTTGCTCGCCACGGCGGAGAGGAATTCGTTCTGCTGTTCCATGGCTTGCCGCGCTATGAATCGTTTGAAAAACTTGACGGCGTGCGCCGTGCAATGGCGGCCAAGCAGCTGATGAATCGCGAAACCGGTCGCCCGTTCGGCAAAGTCACGTTTTCGGGTGGCGTGGCCGAAGTCGGCCGCGATGGCGATCCGCGCGGTGCTTTGATGGCGGCGGATGCTGCGCTTTACCAGGCCAAGAAGTCTGGCCGCAATCGCATTATAGCGGGGTAGTCAGGGCGCTGCGCTGTGGTCTGCGCTGTGGTCTGCGCCATGCTATGCATTACCCCTGAGCAGCAAGGTCAATCGCCGGGCTGATCGTGAGCGAGGCTGGCGTGAACGTCGTACTGCGCACCGCTGCGAATGATAACCCTGGTGCGCACTCCCAATGCCTGCGCTGTGGCTGCCATGGACCGGGCATCGGCCCAGGCCCGCTCTGCTTCGGATATGGCGCGATCATCCCGCCCGTTGGACGGCCCAGCGTCCCTTGCTTTGCCAGCCTTTGTATACTGCGCAATGATTGTCAGCGTGGCGCGCGGGTCGCGCGGCTGCTGCTCGAGCCACTGCGCCAGCGTCGGCAGGCCTGGCCCGGCACGGTAAAGCGCCTGCGCTGGCGCGACGGCCCCTGGCAAGAGCGCTGCATTGCCATCGGCGGGCGGCTCTTTCGCGCCTGTGTCCTGCTCTCCGCCGCTCAAGGCTGCAGCGGTTATCAGAAACAGGATGAGCGCCAGATCAGCCAGGATCAGCTGCCAGCTGGTCGCGCTGCGCGTGAGTGCAGGGGTGGCGGGCATGGTCGATCAAGCCGCCGGCTTAAGTGGAGTGAACCGTCCCGGCAGATCATCGGCGGCTTCACCTACCAGCCATTCAGCTAATTCTGCCCGCTCGGCGTCTTCGCGTTCAGCCCGCCGCGCGATGGCGTGGGCAAGCGGCAGGAACACAAGATGCGCGGTGAGCACGCCATAAAGCGACGAGAGGACCGCTGTGGCAATGGCACCCAAAGCGCTGGCGCCGTCAAGTGCACTTTGCGCGGCGGCGTCGGGCGCGATCTGAGTGAGCGCAAACAGAGTTCCGACGAGGCCGAAGACAGGTGCAAGGTCGCCGGCCTGTTCAAGAACCTGCGCGGCGCGTTTGGCCCGGCGGCTCTGTCTGGCGCGCGCAGCCTCGTACACTGACTGAAATGCCGCGAGCGTTCCAGTGCGCACCATCGCGTCTAGCGCGCGGGCAAGCGCGGTGTCGGGCGGGAGCGGTTCGTCCGCGCCCAGCAGTCCGCGATCGCGCATTGAACGCGCCCACCGCGCGAGCGCCGTGCGGTTGGCGTCAGCGTCAAACCCTTGCCTCGCAAGATCACTGAGCGCGCTCAGCGCCAGCGCCAGGTCCCGCCACCCCGCGCGCGCAGACGTCGCGAGCAACGTCCCCACCAGCACAATCGCCAGCGCACCCGGATCGAGCAGTGAGGACCAGAATGGTTCTTGAGGTGCGAGCGCAGGAACGGTGACGGCGGCCATGAGGGAAAGAACGGATCGCGTCCCTGCACTTTAAGCGCGCATCGAAACGGCTGCAGCGGAACAGGAGCGGCGCGCACCATATGGCAGAGCTTTGCCAGGCGCGGCGGCAAGCGATTGCCGCAAGCATGTGCAGGCCACGGGAAACCCGCAGTTGAGCGGGCGTGAGACATGTTTGGCACGGACACTGCATAACAGAATTGCGCAATTCTGTTTGGAAAGCCTGTTCTATGAGCGAATCCCTGTTTGGTATTCACGGCGCCGCCCTCGAAGTGCGCTCGCAGCGTATGGGCGTTCTTGCCTCCAACATCGCGAATGCAGCGACACCGGGCTACAAGGCGCGCGACATCGATTTTCGCGGCGCGCTCGAAGCAAAGCTTGCAGAAGGGCGGATGCGCTCCTCGGGCGCGGACAGCGCGGTGCACGCCGGCGCCGGGGGAGACCACCTCCTCTACCGCGCACCGACCATGCCCAGCCTTGATGGCAACACAGTTGAACTCAATCGCGAACAGCTTGCCTTTGCGGAAAACGCGCTCGCCTATTCCGCAACGCTCAGTTTCGTGCAGGGCAAGGTCAATGTCATCAATCGCGCGCTGAAGGGGGAGTAGGTCATGCCCGCTGAGCGCCCCATGACCCTGTTCTCCATGACCGAGCAGGCGATGTCCGCGCAGATGGTGCGGATGAACGCAGCGACATCGAACCTTGCCAATGCAGGGTCAGTCGCCTCGAGCGAGGCCGATGCCTATCGCCCGATCCGCGCGGTCTTTACCGCTGAACTGGATCGCGCCACCGGCCTGTCGGGCGTGCGCAGCGATGGCCTGGTGCGGTCCGAAACCGCACCCACCAAACGCTACGATCCCGGCCATCCGCTCGCCAACGAAGAGGGCTTCGTCTTCGAAGCTGGCGTCGATGAAAGCGCCGAGATGGTCGAGATCATGGAAAGCGCGCGCCAGTATCAAAACATGGTTCAAGCGTTGCAGACCGCCAAACAGCTGATGCTGGAAACCTTGAGGAGCAAGTAGAGATGACCACCCCCATTGGCCAACCGATCGCGGATGTCACCCAGTCCACGCTGGATCAGCTCAACACGCCGTCTGTGCTGTCCGGTGAAGGCGGCGCGGCTTCTCTGGGACAGGCGGACTTTTTGCGGCTGCTGACGGAGAGCCTGCTCAACCAGGACCCGCTCGAGCCGCTTTCCAATGAAGACATGATCGCCCAGTTGGCGCAGTTTTCCTCGCTCGAGGCGGAGACCGATTCAAGCGAAACCCTGACCGAGATTTCAGATAAGCTCGACGCGCTCATCGCCTCGCAGGAAGCCGCGCTGGCAGCGGCCGAGGCTGCGGCCGCCGCCGCCGAATCTGCCGCAGAATCCGCCGCTCAGAGTGCCGTCGGTGAGGGCACTGACAGCGCCGCGCGCAATAATGCAAACGCGACCGAGCCGACCACCTGATCCCACCCATCATTGAACTTCCCGAACACTCCAACCAAAGGAAAAACCATGTCTTTCTTCACTTCGCTTTCCGGCATGCGCAACGCCGAGACCGACCTTGCCGTGATCTCGCAAAACATCGCCAACGCCGAGAGTGTCGGCTTCAAGAAAAGCAATGCGAGCTTTTATGATCTGGTCGCCAGCGGGGCCGGCACCGATCCGCGTCTGACGCCTGGCATTGGTTCAGCGCTTGCCGGGATTGCGCAAGATTTCTCCCTTGGCACGCTGGAGCAGACCGGGCGCGGTCTAGACGTGGCAATCAATGGGGACGGCTTTCTGGCGACCACAAACCCGATCTCAGGTGAGGTCAGCTTTACGCGCAACGGGTCTTTGCGAATCGTTGCCAATGGCGAATTGCAAGATACCTTGGGTGATCGCGTCCAAGGTTTTCCTGTTGATGCGAATGGCAATCCAACCTCGACCACGCCAGCTGACATCATTGTGCCAACCATCAATGCGGGTGGCGCCAATCTGACAAACGTCTCGATATCGGATCGTGGTGTTGTTAATGCTGCTTACGCCGACGGCTCGGTTGAGCCGATCGCACAGGTTGCGCTTGCCAACTTTCCCGCCAATGATGGCCTGCGCCCGATCGGTCAAACCAAATGGGCGGTGACGGGCGATTCTGGCAATCCAAACTATGGCAGCCCCGGTGTCAGCGGGTTCGGCTCAATCTTCTCTGGCGCGCTTGAACGCTCGAATGTCGATCTTGCCGAAGAGATGGTCTCGCTCTTGACCGCACAACGTAACTTCCAGGCCAACGCCAGAGCGATCGACACTGCAACGACGATCTCCCAGACCGTCCTGAACCTCCAGGGCTAATCTTTGGGCTAGCTGAGGATCGATCATGGACCGCCTGATCTACACCGCGCTCACCAGCATGAACGCCGCGATGGACCGGCAGCGTGCGGTGGCGAACAACCTCGCCAACGCTTCAACGCCGGGCTTTCGGCGCGAAGTGTTCGCAGTAACGTCCGCCACGCTCAAGGATGGTTCTATCGAAGCGCGCGCGCTGGCCCGTGGGCAAGTGCGCGGGGCCGATATGGTCACTGCGCGCGTCACCTCGACGGGTCAGCCGCTTGATCTGGCAGTGCAGGGCAATGCGCTTATCGCGTTTCAGAACCCGGCAGGCGGCCGGGAGGGCGCGGAAGTCTATTCGCGTCGAGGCGATTTGCGCGTCGCGGCATCGGGGGTTCTCGAAAACGGCGAGGGCCTTGCGGTACTGGGAGTGGGTGGCGGGCCGATCACGGTGCCACAGGGCTTTGCCATCACGGTGGCTGAGGACGGAAGCGTCCTCGCCACCGATCCTGCCGCGCCGCAAGTGGCCGCCGAAGTGGTGGACCAGATCAAGCTGGTCTCACCCGAAGGCACGCGTCTCTTCAAAGGGGTCGACAGCTTCCTCAAAGTGCCCGGCGTCAACGGGATTGACGGGGTTTTGCCGCCTGACCCGACCGCGCGCGTCACCAGCGGAGCCCTGGAGGGCTCCAACGTCGAAACCGCCGCAACTCTTGTTGAAATGATCGACGCACAGCGCGCTTTTGAACAGCGCGCCAAGATAATCAAAACCGCCGGCGATCTCGACGAGGCGTCCGCCCGCCTGATGTCGATGCGCTGATTTAGCTAAAAGGATCGTACCACCATGCCCAATTCCGCACTTCACGTCGCTCGAACAGGGTTAGAGGCTCAGGATGCGCGCATGCGTGTCATCGCCAACAATCTCGCCAATATCAGCACCACCGGTTTCAAGCGCGACCGGGCCGAATTCGCGACGCTCGCTTATCAGGAACAGCGCGTGGCGGGCCAGCAATCGACCAATCAGACTGCCTATGCTGTCGGCCTCAATCTGGGCACGGGCGTAGCGTTGGCGGGCACCAGCCGGATCGAGACCCAAGGCGATCTTCTCCAGACCGGCAACACGTTCGATCTTGCGCTTGATGGCGATGGCTATTTCCAGGTCGAATTGCCGCCCGGTGGCCAGATCGCGTTTACCCGCGCGGGCAATTTCACGATTTCTCCGCAAGGCAATCTCATCACCGGGCAAGGCTACGCGGTCACCCCGCCGATCCAGATCCCGCAAGGCTCGCAATCGGTGACGATTTCGCCCGATGGCACTGTGAGCGCGCTCCAGCCCGGCCAGAGCGCTCCGGTTCAACTTGGCCAGCTCCAGGTCGCCAATTTCGTAAATCCCGCTGGCCTGCGCGCGATTGGCGACAATTTCCTGGTTGAAACCGCTGCAAGCGGCCCTGTCGAACTTGGCATTGCCGGGCAGTTTGGGCGCGGGCAGATCAGGCAGGGGATGCTCGAGGGGTCCAACGTCAACACGGTTGAAGAACTGGTGGAGATGATCGAGGCCCAGCGCGCGTATGAGATCAATTCCAAGATGGTCAGCGCGGTTGATGAAATGCTGCGCAACGCCAACCAGACGCTGTGATGATCGCGCGTCTCTCCCTCCTCGCCGCGATCACTGTGTCGCTGAGCGCGTGCCTTGGCGGTGCAGATCGTGCGCCGGGTTTCTACGCGCCGCCCCCGCCAGGTGCGGTGGAAACCGTGCCAGACACGGCGCAACCGGCGATCGCTTCTGCACCAGCCTCGGGAGCGATCTTTCAGGCGAGCCAGGGTTATGCCGGCCTTGTGACCGGTACCCGCGCGCGAAGGCTGGGCGACATGGTGACAATCGTGCTGCTGGAAAACACCACGACATCCAAGTCCACGACCGGCGCCACCGACCGCGCAGGCGATTTCGCCTTAATCCCGCCTGCGGGTGACGTGTTCGATTTTCTTGACCCTGCAGACCTTAATGCGAGCGGCAACGGGTCGTTCAGTGGAGGGGGCAACGCTGCCCAACAGAGCCAGCTGACCGGCACCATCGCGGTGACAATCGCAGCGCTCTACCCGAACGGAACCGCTGAAGTGGTGGGAGAAAAGCAGATGTCGCTGAGCCAGGGAGACGAATGGGTGCAATTCGCCGGCCGTATTCGCCTGGTCGACATCGATGTCGAAAACCGCCTGAGCTCCGCTCAGGTTGCCAATGCGCGGATCATCTATTCGGGCAAGGGCGCGGTTCAGCAAGCGAGCCGTCCGGGCTGGCTCAGCCGCTTCTTCAACGCGATTTCACCGTTTTAGGGGAGGGACAGATGAAGCACTTTATCACTGTTTTTGTGCTGCTTTTCGCGCTGCTTGCTCCGACTGGTGCGGGCGCAGAGCGGATTCGCGATCTGGGACAATTCGAAGGGCTGCGCGCCAACCAGCTGACGGGATACGGCGTAGTCGTCGGCTTGCAGGGGACCGGCGATGATAACCTGCAATATGTGACCGAGGCGATGCGCGGGATTTCGGGCCGTCTGGGACTGCAACTGCCTCCTGGCGTCAATCCCAATCTGCGCAACGCCGCCGCGGTGATCATAACCGCCGAACTGCCCGCCTTTGCAAAGCCCGGTCAGCGGATCGACATCACCGTCTCGACGCTCGGCCAGGCTCGGTCTTTGCGCGGCGGCGCTTTGGTGCTCGCGCCGCTGTTTGGTGCTGATGGCGAGATTTACGCGATGGCGCAGGGCAATGTCGCGGTCGGCGGCCTGGGTGTCTCGGGCCGCGATGGCTCACAGCTTACCGTCAATGTCGCAACAGTAGGCCGCATCGCCGATGGCGCCACGGTCGAGCGCGCGGTAGCAACCGGTTTTGACCAGCAGTCGACCCTTAAATTCAACCTTCACCAGGCCGATTTCCTTACCGCTCAGCGTGTGCGCGACGCGGTCAACGCTCGCTATCCGGGCATGGCGCGGGTCGCTGACGGGGTCAGCATCGAACTCGCCCTGCCATTTGGCAATGATCAGCGTTCGGTTCGGCTGGCCGAGATCGAGATGCTGCCCGTTACTCCCGCTCCGGTAGCCGCGCGAGTGATTGTAAACAGCCGAACGGGTACGGTGGTGATCAATCAGGCGGTGCGCCTCTCGCCCGCCGCGATCAGCCACGGAAAGCTGGTGATCCGCATCGACGAAGCGCCGCGCGTGGTCCAGCCCGCCCCCTTTGGCAATGGCGAAACCCGGATCGAGGAATCGAGCACGATCTCGATCAACGAGCGATCCGATCGCGTGGCCCTGATGCCCGGAGCGGCGAACCTGTCCGAGATTGTCGATGCGCTCAATCTGCTGGGCGTGGGTGCGGCGGACCTGGTGGTCATCCTTGAAAGCCTCAAACAGGCCGGCGCCTTGCAGGCGGAGATGGTGGTATTGTGATCTTTCCCGTCGCCCATTCACCCAACGCCAGCGCCGAGGCCGAAACGCTTACGCAAGAGCAAGCGGACCTGCGCAAGGCCGCGCAAGGCTTTGAAGCGATCATGATCCGCCAGTGGCTGCAGAGCGCGCGCGCGGCGAACTTGTCTGGGGAAACCCCGCTCACGGGCGGGGGGATGAAGCAGTTCACGCAGATGCGCGATGAACACTTCGCTGAAATCGCCTCGTCAAGCGGGACCTTCGGGTTTGCACGGAGTATCGAGGCGCAGCTTTCCCAACACCTTATCAAGCATAAGGGCTAGGCAATGACAGGAACGATATTCCAGATTGGTCGCTCAGGGGCCGCCGCAAATCGCGCCGCACTTGATGTGGTCGCGCAGAACATCGCGAATGTGGACAATGCCGATTATTCGCGCCGCACGCTCTCTGCAAGCGAGCTTGTAGGTATATCGGCCAGCGGCCAGAGCACGCTTGGCGGGGTCCGGATTGGAGGCATCGCCCGGTTTGACAGCGCCGTTGTCCAGCAGCAGGCCCGCTCCAGCGCGAGCGAACTGGCGCGCGCGGACACTGAACTTTCCGCTCTGCGCGACACCGAATTGGCGCTGGAGCAATCGCGCCTGTTCGAAGCTCTGGTCGAATTTGAAGCGGTGCTTACCGAGCTTGAAGGCAACCCGCTCGAGCCAGCGCTGCGCATCAACACGCTCGAAACTGCGCGGCAATTGGCGAGCACGTTCCAGTTTGCCAATTCCACGCTCGCCACATCGCGCGATCAGGTGCAGGAATCGGCGGCCATCGGGCTTGATGAGGTCAATTTGCAGGCCGCCGAATTGGCGCGGATCAACCAGAGCATTGTCAACTCGCAAGAAGGCACGGCAGGGCGAGCCGCGCTGCTGGACGCGCGCGACGCGGCGCTGCGTTCGCTTTCCGAAGAGGTTAGCGTCGACGCAACTTTTGACAGCCGCGGCGTTGTCAGCGTGCGGGTGACCGACGCCTCGGGCGCGCCGGGGCCGCTGCTCGTGGACGAATTTTCCAGCACCTCGCTCGCCTCGATTTCTGCGCCCGATGGCACCTTGTCGTTCACGGTTGACGGCACAGCTGTTGCCCCCAGCAGCGGTGCGCTCGCCGGATATGCGGCTGCACTGGAAGCCCAGGCCGATTACCAGGTCGAACTCGACGCCATTGCAGCCGATACGATCGCGCGCTCCAACGCCGCCCAGGCAAGCGGGGCGGACGCCGATGGCAATCCAGGTCAGGCGTTTTTACAGGCACCGGCGCAGGCGATATCGAGCTGGGGCTGACCAACGCGAACCAGATCGCCACCGCTCCTGCCGGATCATCGGCGGGCAGCACCAGCACCACAAATCTGTCCAGCCTTGTCGCATCGCTCGGCGCGGATGATGGCCCCAGCGCGCGCACCGATAACCTGTTGCTGGGCCTGTCGAGCCGGATCGCCTCGCAGGATGTCACCCGCACCGGGCTTGCCGCGATTGCTGAAAGCGCTGAGGCGACATTGCTGGCCGAAACCGGGGTCGATCTCGACACTGAAGCGGCCAATCTGGTGCGCCTGCAACAGGCCTTTGAGGCCAATAGCCGGGTCATGCAGGTCGCGACCGAAATTTTCGACACCATCTTGGGGCTGCGCTGAGCGCGGTGAGTGAAGGAGCCGTGCCATGACCCTTGTCACCAATTCCACCAGTGCGTACTATGAACGCTCGTTCACCCAGATGAGCGACCTTCGAGACTCGCTTGAGCGGGTGCAGACCCAGATCTCGACTGGGGTGCGGATCTCGCGCGGGTCCGAGGATCCCGCCGCCGCCTCACGGCTTCGCAGCCTTGCACGCATCGAGCGCCTGTCCGAGGTCGAAGCTGACAACGCCGACAAGCTTGCGCGCGACCTCACCGAGGCGGGCGATGAAGCGCAGGGCGTTGCTAATCTGCTATCGCGCGCACGAGAATTGGCGATCCAGGCGGCGAACGAACCGACTGGCGGAAGTGGCCGCGCAGCAATCGCAGAAGAGCTTGCCCAGCTTGAAGAAGAGCTGTTTGACCGCGCCAACGCCGAGACGCTGACGGGCGAGCCATTGTTTGCCGGCACCGCACCCGGCCCGGCCTTTTTACGCGCGGCTGATGGCAGCGTCTCTTACAATGGCAACGGGGAAATCCCGACCGTTCCCATTGCGCCGGGCACAGAACTTGAGCGTGGCATTACCGGAGCGCAATTGTTCCAGTTTGATGTGAATGGCACTCAGACCAGCGCTTTTGCTGTGCTGTCCACGCTCAGCGCGGCGCTGCAGCCGGGTGCGGCGGACCCGGTCGCCGCTGCGCAGGCTGCGCTTGATGGAATCGATGCGGCGATTGACACCACAACGCGTAACCAGACCGTGCTGGGTACACGGCTCGCCTGGGTTGAGGTGATCCAGGACAACCAGGTCGATCGCGCGTTGACTGTAGCCGAGCAAAAATCGGACCTGGGCGACACCGATCTAAGCGATGCGATCGTGCGCCTGCAGCAGACGGAACTTGCGCTTGAGGCGAGCCAGGCCAGCTTTACCCGGCTCGCCAGTCTCTCCTTGTTCAACGCATTGTAATCGCCGGGTCGGCTCAGGAGTTTTCGCGAAATGCTCGCCGCAATCGGCATTGTTGTTCTGATCGGCCTCGTGTTTGGCGGGTTCGTCCTGGCGGGGGGCTCTCTCGGCCCGATCCTGGCCGCGCTTCCGCTGGAATTCATGATGATCGGCGGAGCGGCTCTGGGCGCGACGCTGATCGGCAATTCCATGCACGAGATCAAGCTTCTGGCCGGAGGCCTGGGCAAGGTCTTCAAGGGCCCCAAATTCACCGATGACGATCACATCGACGCGATCGCACTGACGTCCAAACTGATGAAGTTGCTGCGGTCAGAGGGCGCGGTGGCGCTGGAAAGCCATGTGACTGATCCGGCCAATTCGTTGCTGTTCAGCGAATATCCGCGTCTGCAAGGCGATCCGGTTGTCTCAGCGCTGATCTGCGATCCGCTGACACTGATGGTGGTCTCGTCCGGCACGCTCGACACGCATGCGGTCGAGGACATTATCGATAACGCGATCAAGACCCAGCTGCATGAGATGGAGGAGCCCGAACACGCGATCCAGTCGCTCGCCGATGCGTTCCCCGCGCTTGGCATTGTGGCGGCGGTTCTGGGCGTTATCAAGACGATGGGTTCGATTAACGAGCCCCCTGAAATCCTGGGCAAGATGATCGGCGGCGCGCTGGTTGGCACCTTTCTCGGCGTGCTTCTGGCATATGGTTTTGCAGGCCCGATGGCGAGCCGGCTTAAGCAGATTAACGCCCATGACAAACAGATCTTCTATTCTATCAAGCAAGTGATCATCGCGAGCCTGCACGGCTATCCTCAGCCCATGGTGCTGGAGGCCGCGCGTTCTGGCCTGCCGCCTGCGCACCGGCCTAAACTTACCGAATTGCTTGATCAAATGCGGGGCCGCTAAGCCATGGCAGACGGCCAAGCTGCGCCCGAACCCCTGGCGCCGATTATCGTCAAGAAGATCACGATTGAAGGCGCCGGTGGACATCACGGCGGCGCCTGGAAGGTCGCTTATGCCGACTTTGTGACCGCGATGATGGCTTTCTTCCTGCTTCTCTGGCTGTTGGGCGCAACCGAGGAAAACCAGCGCAAGGGTATCGCGGATTATTTCACACCCACGCTGGTCAAGATGCGTCAGCAGGGTGCAGGCTCCGATGGTATGCTGGGCGGTGCCTCGCTTACTGACACGGATAATTACCCTAATCAGCAGGGCCAGACGGGCACCAAGGCGATTACCATTCCGCGCGGCGCTGCGGGCGGGCCGATGGAAGGCGGCGGGCGCGGCGATGCTGAGGATATCGAAAGGAAAATTCGCGAGATTCGTGAAAACATCACCAAGAAACTGGGTGAGAAGAAGGATCTCGTTCGGCTTGCGCGCCAGGTTCGGGTGATGCGCTCACCGGAAGGGATTCGGATCGACCTTGTCGATGATGCGGACTTTTCGATGTTTGCGCTGGGCACAACGGTGCTGACGCCTGACGCGCGCAAGCTGCTCAAGGTGATGGGCGAGACGCTGGCGGACGGACCGACACCGCTGATCCTGCGCGGGCACACCGATTCGCTGCCCTGGCGATCAGGCGTGGTGGCCAACAATTGGTCGCTGTCCGCCGGGCGCGCCGAAGCCACGCGCCAAGCCTTGATCCGCAATGGTATCCTTGCGCGCCGTTTCTCGCGGATTGAAGGGGTGGCGGACCGCGAACCGCTGATCGCGTCCAATCCCCAAGACCCGCGCAATCGGCGCATTTCGCTCCTCATTCTGGAGAACACCGCAGCCAGAGCGGGCCGCGTCGCGACCCGGATCGCTGAGGAAGCCCGCCAACCATCGCCCAAACCGGATGCTTCAAAAGGCCAGCCCTGAGGTGATCGATAGTCCGTGTGCGCTTGCCCCGGCGATGGGCCATGTCTTGTGCAAAGCTGCCGACGAGGCCGTGATGCCCCGCTTTCAACGTCTTGCCGAGGGCGATATCGAGGAGAAATCCCCCGGCGATCTCGTCACGATTGCGGATCGGGAAGCCGAAGCGATCATCGCCGAAGGTTTGAAAGGATTGCGTCCGCAAGCGCGGTTCGTTGGCGAAGAAGCATGCGCGGCAGACCCATCCCGGCTGCAAGGTCTGGGGCAGGGCGAGGTCTGGATCGTTGATCCGATTGACGGCACCTCAAACTTTGCCACCGGGCGCGTCCCATTTGCGATGATGGCGGCTTTGTTGCGCGATGGCGAGGTGGTCGCTGCGTGCATTCTGGACCCTTTGAACGGATCGCTGCTCGTCGCAGAAAAAGGGGCGGGCACCTGGTGCGATGGCAAACGGGTCAACGCCCCCACCGCGCCGTGTCCTCCACGCGCTCTTTCATCGTGCACCGGGATCATCAGCGATTTTCAGATGCCACCCGCGTCCCAGCCCGAAGTGGCGCAGCTGGTAGAGCGTGTCGCCGAGGCGCTGCCGACACAGCGCTGCGCGGGCGCGGAATACCCTCTCATCGCCAGCGGTGCGCGCGATTTCGCGCTCTATTGGCGCACCCTTGTGTGGGACCATGCGCCTGGTGTCCTGATCCTTGAAGAGGCGGGCGGCAGAGCGGCGCGGCTGGACGGCACCGCTTATCGTGCGGATGATAGGGGCGGCGCGATCCTGCTCGCACACACGCCCGATATCTGGGATCAGGCCGCTTCGCTTTTGGCCGGCATGTTGGCGGGGTAAAGCTGGTTCTTGGTGATCGCGTCCAATTCCTTGAGCGCGGCGATCAGCGCGGGCAGTTCTTTCAGCGGCACCATGTTGGGTCCATCGCTCGGCGCGCGGTCGGGCTCCTCATGCGTTTCGATGAACACCGCTGCCACGCCCACTGCAATCGCGGCGCGGGCCAGCACGGGGACAAATTCACGCTGCCCGCCAGAGCGTGTGCCCTGGCCGCCGGGCTGTTGGACTGAATGGGTCGCATCGAACACGATCGGAAAACCGGTCTGAGCCATGATCGGCACGCTGCGCATATCATTCACCAGCGTGTTGTAGCCAAAGCTTGTCCCGCGCTCACACAGCATCACGCGTTCATTGCCGGTGCTCACGATCTTGTCGGCGACATTGCGCATGTCCCAGGGGGCGAGGAACTGGCCCTTCTTCACATTGATGGCGCGGCCGGTCTGGCCAGCGGCGATAAGCAGATCGGTCTGCCGGCACAGGAATGCGGGGATCTGCAACACGTCGACCGCCTCTGCCACCGGCGCGCATTGGGCCGCTTCGTGCACATCGGTGACGACCGGGCAGGCAAGCGTCTCGCGAATTTCGGCAAACACATCGAGGGCTTTGGCAAGCCCGAGCCCGCGCGGTGAATTGATCGAGGTGCGGTTCCCCTTGTCGAAAGACGACTTGTAGATCAGTCCGATGCCAAGGCCGCTGCACATCTCGCTAAGCGCTCCTGCCATTTCCAGCGCATGCGCGCGGCTTTCCATGGCGCAAGGCCCCGCGATCAGCGCAAAGGGCCTCTCATTGCCAATCTCAAGCGGCCCAATTGCAACGCGTTTCATACCCTATCTCCTTTAAAAGGAACCGAACTGAGCGAGAATGTCCTCGACATCGACCCCGCGCGCAGCGCTCACCCGGATGCGCGCCTCGTTCTCGATTATCACCCAGGCCGCTGTTTCGACCTCTTTCCAAAGCGCAGCGGGAACAACGACAACACCATCTTCATCGGCGAAGACGATATCCTCATTGCAAACGCGCACCCCGCCCATCGTGATCGGCTGGTTCATCGCGCGCACCTTGCCTTCGAACTTGATGTCGTTGGCGTGGCTGGCATGGGCGTAAACCGGAAAGCCAAGTGCGCGCACATCGGCGGTGTCGCGTGTGACCCCATCAATCACCGCGCCCACTGCGCCTGAACGGATCGCGAGATTGGCGTTGAGATCGCCGAAATAGGCGCGGTTAGGCGCTTCGTTGGCGACCATGATGACATCGCCGCTGCGCACGAATTGATAGGATTGCAGCGCCTCGTAAATCCCCTTCCAGGCGTCATCGGGATCACTGGGCCCAATGCTCGCGATCTCCAGCGTCTTCGCCCGGCCCAGCAGGCGTCCGCCGGTGGTCGGACGGATAGCGGGCGGCAGGACAGCGGTGATCCCCATTTCCTTGGCAATATCGGCCAGTATGGTCGACGAGAAATGCGGGGCAATGGCGCGAAACCGCGTGGCTTCGCGCGCGCGTTCGCCCGCGGCCAGCGTCTCTGCAAGCGCAAGATCGGCCTTGGTGTTGACGTCGATTTGCTCGATCGGGTCGAGGTCGAACAGGATCGGGCGCGCGCCAAAGCGGCTGGTGGGAAGCTCGCCCGTCTCAGGCCGGCGAACGATGTAAAGGCTCATCGCTTCGATCACGGATGCAGGAAGGTCAACGCTGTTGGGGATAGGCCCGGTGCCGTAAGCGGGCGCGCCATTTTGCCAGCAATAATGCTTAGCCCGGCTGACCCCGACAAGGCTGTCGGCTTCAGGGTCCGCGAGCAAGGCTACGATGGCGCGCGAGAGCGTATCCGCAGTCACAAACGGGGCGGTGCACAGCGCCTGTATCCAGATGTCGGCATCGGGCCGCTGGCGGCATTCCCAGGCGAACATGGCGTGGCCGTCGGCGGCGTTGGAAGCGAGTTCTGCCGGGCGCTTGAGCCAGGTGACCGGCAAATCCTCGGCGCGCGCGGCCAGATCGGCGCAATCGCTGTCGAGGCAGACCTCGGCGATGGCGGGGCAGGCGAGCGCCTGGCGCAGTTTGCGCTTGAAGAGATGTTCGCCGTCAAGGATCGCAAGGTTCTTTTGCGGAACCCTCTCGCTGGTGCCCTTGGCCGGTATGAAGGCGACGATCTTCATGTCAGCCGTTGAGATCATTGGTGTGCAGCATGCCCTGAAGGCGTCCCACGGCGTCGATCACCGGCAGGACCAGCCAGTCCGCCGCCATTTGCTGACGCATCACCAGAACATCTCCCAGTGTCGCGCCTGCACAGATGGTTTGCGGGCTGCTTTGCATCAGCTCACTCGCGGTGATCCCGGCAAGCTTGGGCCCGGCTTGCAGATGGCGTCTCACATCGCCGTCAGTGACAAGGCCCAGCAACCGCCAATCGCTGTCGATAACGCAAGCCGATCCCATCCGCTTGGCCGACATGACGGCGAGCAGATCAAGCAGGTCCGCATTGGCGGTTACGGTCGGCAAGTCCTCCCCCTGGCGCATCAGGCTGGTGACCGGGATCATCTGCCGCCCAAGCAGACCAGCGGGATGATGGCGCAGGAAATCCTCGCGGGTAAAACCGCGCATCCGGCTCACCGCGACGGCCAGAGCGTCACCGACTGCCAGGTGCAAAGTGGTGCTCGAGGTTGGGGCCATGCCAATATGATCCGCTTCCTTGTCGATCTGAGCGAGGATCAGATGATCCACCGCCAGCGCCAGAGGCGATCCGGCGCGCCCGACAATCCCGATCAGCGGGCATCCGCGCGCCTTGAGCAGCGGAAGCATGCGCATGATCTCTTCGGTCGATCCGCTGTTGGATAACGTTACGACGGCGCTTCCCGGCTCTACTGCACCCAGATCGCCATGCGCTGCCTCGGCGGCGTTGACGAAAACGGCGGCGGTTCCAAGGCTTGAGAATGTCGCGGCGATCTTGGCCGCGATATGCCCCGATTTGCCAATGCCGGTAAAGATCACGGGCCGCGTCTGCGCTGCCAGCAGGGTGATCGCTGCGCAGACATCGCGCTGATCAGCATTGAGAAAACGGGTCAGCGCGTCGCGTTCCTGCGCGATGACATCGGCAAACCAGGCGCTCAACCGATCCTGCGGCGCAGCGGAGATGGCGGTGATCGCGTTCATGCCGCCGCCTTTGCCCAGTCGTTTGCGAAATAGCCGAAATTGCGCTCCCAGCGCTGCGGATCACAAGGGCTGTCGAGCCGCGCCAGCAAATCCTTCGCCGTCAGTTCGGGATCGCGCGGACAGGCGAGGTTGTTGGCAGTGTGGTAGGCAAACCAGGTCCGCGCTTCGTCACTCTCCGGGCCAGCGCATGAACCCGCGGCAATCGCATCCACAAACGGATCAAGCGCATCATAGGCGTTCATCCATTTACCAGTCGCAAAGCGCGAAAGCCGCAGCATCGCAGTGCCGTGGAAACCAGCCATCGCATAAACCTTGGAATCGCCAAGGATCGCGCCATCGGCTGCCTCCATAAGGTAGTGCGACGTTCGCGTGCCGATCGGCGTCTTGCCCGGCAACAGCTTCATGCGCGAGGCGTTCTTGCGCACCACTTTCGTAACCGCGCTGTTATCGAGATGTTTTTCGTTAAGCGGGTGGTTGGTCAACGCCAGGAACACGCGGTCACCCAGCCGATCAGCCAGCTCTTCCAGCAGTCTGGCGTTCGGTGTCGCACCCAGGCGGTGCATGGTGTAGAAGTTCTCTTCGTGCTCATATTCGAGCGGCAGGAAAAGCACCGGGCGATCGGCCGGCAAACCGGCCCATTCGTTGAGATAATCCTGCTGCACATCAGCAAGGCGTTGAGCTGAAACCATCGCGGGCCAGTAGGGTGCGATGAAGGCATCGAGCGCGGCCTTCTGATCCGCGCCAAGATCGGGCAGGATCCCGTGATCGAATGGGCAGTGCGTGAAGTGAAACCGATCCGCGCCCAATTGCAACGGGTCAGCTGCGCCCTCGGTGATGTGACGCACCACGCCGGGAAACGCCTTGACCGTTTCGAAGTCGGCACTGCGGCAGATTACATAATCGGGGCCGAGCGCCTGGACAAAAGCGATGATCGCGTCGCGCTCCAAAGGCTCGGTGCGCAGGCTGGGATGGGCTGCATCGTTGACGATGTGCCAGCACAGGTCTGGCAGGTCGGCGCACAATTGGAGTTCATCATGGCCGATCCCGGTGTTGCGCCAGGGCGGCGGGGCCAGGATGTGAACCTCATGCTCGGCTGCCAGCGTCGCGATGATCGGCTGGACAATCCTTGCAAACCACCACGGCGTGATCACTGGCAGATAGAACAGAACGCGCATTCACACTTTTCCCGCTGGCCCCGCAATGGGATGGCTTGGTTGACTTTCAGCGGTTGAGGTACGGCGGCATGGTTTTCATCAGTTAACTTTAAGCCCTAGGGTTCGTGACTAAGGGATCTTTCGTAGGTCGCGCTTTCTACGCGAAAACCCCGGTCTGTGGCCTCAAAATCCGTAAACCACGCTTGTTTAGCTCCCCGACTGACTCACAATCGGAGAGCCAGCATGCACGACACCATCCTCCCCGCCGATCTGCCCAACGCGCTTGAGAAAGCGGGGCCGGAAGTGGGCGTGCTTTCGCTCGATTGCTTCGATACGCTGCTGTGGCGCGATTGCCATGGGCCCGACGATTTGTTCGCCGGCATTGGCTGCGTGACGCATGGTCAGCGCATCGCCGCGCAGGCCAGTGCGCGAAAGACCGCGCGCGCCTTGAAAGACCGCGTCGAAGTCAGCCTCACGGAAATCTACACACAGGCCATGCCGGGCGCCAGCGAAGCGCAAATCGCGGCTGCGGTGGATCAGGAATTGGCCGTCGAAGCGCAGGTCTGCTTCGCCTTTGCGCCAACCGTTGAGTTGATGCGCCGGGCCAAGGCGCGCGGCATGCGCATCATCGTTGTCTCCGACACCTTCCTTACGTCGCCGCAGCTCGCGACGCTGATCAAGCGGGTCGCGGGGGCCGAGGTTGCCGGGATGATCGACCGGATCTTCGCCTCGTGCGAAGCTGGCATTTCCAAGCGGGAAGGCCTGTTGGAACGCGTGCTGAAATCCATCAAGTGTCGCCCCACCGAGCTGCTCCACATCGGCGATAATCGTAAGGCTGACTATGACGGCGCGAGCGCTGCTGGCATCCCCGCGCTGCATCTCGCTCAGTTCTCCAAGACCGCGCAGCAGCGATTGCGCCTGGAGCGGGCCTGTAGCGAATTGCTCAATTTGGGCGGCGATGGTGTCGAAGGGCTTCAGCCCCACCGCGCTCTGCTCGCGGCGGGAGAGCCCGGCATCGCTGACCCCGCTGAAGCGGTCGGCTTTGCGGTGCTTGGCCCCATCTATCACGCCCTTGACCAGTGGCTGCGCGAAGAGGCCGGGGCGCTCAGATCGGCGCGTGGTGGAAAGGTCCACTGGCTGTTCATGCTGCGCGACGCGCATCTGCCGCACCGGGTCCACTGCGTTGGCGGCGAGGCGGAAAGCGCCGCGCGGATTGGGATCAGCCGCGTGGTTTCGGTCGGCGCATCCTTGGCCTCGCGCGAAGTGTATCGCCGCCAATGCGCGCTTTATCGCGACGTCGAACCTGCCCGCTTTGCCCGCCAGATGCTGTTTACCGAAGAGGAGGTGGATCGGATCGTTGGCGATCCCAAAAGCGAAAAGGAAATCGCCGATGCGCGCGAAGCGCTCTATGCCGAATTGAGGAGCGGCAAGCGGGAAAAGGTCACCCGCCGGCGGGCACGCGCGCTCGCGGACCGTTTGATCGCGCACATCCGCACTTCGTGTGATCCACAGCCGGGCGATACGCTGATGCTGGTCGATATGGGCTATGACGGGTCTACGCAAAACGCCATCGACGCGCTTTTGGCAGAGGCCTTTTCCTGCCACATCGCCGGACGGTATCTGCTGCTGCGCGAGATGACGGTGACGGGGCTCGACAAAAAGGGGATGATCGACGCCAGGCGTTTTGGCACCACGATGGTGCTCGGCCTGACGCGCAATTCCGCTCTCATCGAACAGCTTTCGACCTGCGATGTGGGGTCGGTGATCGATTACACCAATGATGGCCAGCCCGTGCACAAGGTCAGCCCGGTCAACCCGCGCCAGTCGGCGATGCGGCAAAAGGTCCAGGATGGCTGTGTCGCGTTTGTTGAGGCGGCGCGCAATGCCCCAGTCCGGCGCGAGGTCAGACCTGCGCATACGGCCCGCGCCTGGGGCGAGGCGGCCACCAGCGCACTGACGCGGTTCATGTTCCTGCCATTGCCTTGCGAACTTGAAATCCTCACCAGCTTTGAACACGATTTCAACTTTGGTGCTGAGCACATGATTGCGCTGTTCGACAACGAGCAGGCTCGCGACGGTTTGCGGCGGCGTGGCCTGTTTTACATGCGCGGTGTTGAACGGATGTACCTGCCGGCGGAATTGGCCGCAGAACCAATCGAAGCGCAACTTTCGCTGCTGATGCAGACCATCTGCCGCCTGGGCCTGACCTATTCCGATGCGATGGGAGAGGCCATCGCTCTGGATGCGCACCATTTTAACGCAGATTCCGCGCGCAAGCAGCGCGTGGAGGCGAACACGACCTATGAAGGGTTTCACGTCGCGCGATTGCCGTTGCCCTCGGCCGGACAGGGTGTTGCGCTTTCGCTTGGGGCGGCGTTTGAGCTGGTTGAAATCGGATCGATCACTCGTTCCCCGATTGCCTCGCTCGAAGGCTGGACGGGCCAGGCGCCTGAGCCGATGGAGGTGGTGTTCGACGGGATGCGCGAAGTCGCGCCCTCCATACTTGCCTGCGACCGCGCTGATGCCACCCTCGTAATTGCGCCGCGTGTCGCGCCGCTGGCAGAAGAGCCGCAAATGGTCGAAATCGTCTTTCGACCGCTGCGCGCCAGAGGAACGAGTGTCAAACCGCTTGGTGCGGCGGTGATCGGCTCGGGAGCAACACCAGCAGCACCCGGCGCACCAGCAGGGATCGCCGCCTGAGCATTCGCCCTTATCCCGAGCGCGCAGCCCGTCGCGATGCGATCCTATGCCCCGCATGCGAAAAGCCCGGGACTTTTCAGCCCCGGGCTTCCCTACCGCCCCCAGCGGGAGCTTGATCGTGCGTCTGGTCTTATCGCAGGAGCGACAAAACGTTCTGCTGCGACTGGTTCGCCTGAGCGAGCATCGCGGTCGAGGCCTGGCCCAGGATTTGCGCCTTGGACAGCGCGGTCGATTCCGCCGAGAAGTCAGCATCCTCAATCCGCGAACGCGCATCGGCGAGGTTGGTCGAAGTCGTGGTCAGATTGTTGATCGCAGCCTGCAGTCGGTTTTGACCTGCACCCAGCGAAGACCGTGTCGTGTTCACAGCCTGGAGGCCAGCGTCGACATTGGTGACAGCGGTCGCAGCGTTGGTGTCCGAACTCACATCAAGGCCAGCGGCGTCGAGGTTCGTGGTGTCGATCACGGTGCTGGTCAGCGTCACCGAGCGGGTAGCGTCAAGCTGAATGTTGACGCTGACGTCCGAACCACTGGTCGAGAACACGTTGATGCCGTTGAACTGCGTGTTGGAAAGAATGTCGTTGATCTGGCCGGCCAGTTCAGTGACTTCGGTGTCGAGGAAGCCGCGGTCGGTCGCATCAAGCGTGCCGTTCTGCGACTGGATGGCCAGTTCGCGAACACGCTGGAGCATGTTGGTCACTTCTTCCAGCGCGCCTTCAGCTGTCTGAGCCAGAGCGATGCCATCGTTGGCATTCCGAACGCCTTGGTTGAGCGCGCGGATGTCGCTGGTGAAGCCGGTGGCGATCGAAAGGCCAGCGGCATCGTCGGAGGCGCTGTTGATACGGCGCCCGGTCGACAGACGCTCCATCGCATCGCCGAGCATGTTGTTGGCTTGCGTGCTCGCAGTCTGAGCGCGCAGAGCCGAAATGTTGGTATTGATAACAGACATAAGGTCAAACTCCCGTGTGAGGTAGATCAACGCAGCTTGCGGGGATTTATCGGAGTAAGGGGTCCGCGGCTGCTGAACCTAAGAGCGACCGGCCTGCCGTAACTTTAACCCCAAAAATCGCACCGCCTGTGTTTTGACGAGCTTTGCAGGGGCGCGCGAAGTGAGCCCGCATAGGAGCCAAGGCAGCGCGAGCACGTCGTGGCTGCTGGCCCCGAAAAAATTCAAGCAATGAACCGCTTACGAAGTTCTACGTGGGCTTAAATTGTCGATATTTTGCCCGGCCATGCGGCAATTGTTGGCCGTTGCCCGAGAGAACGCGAGCGTTCTTCTTGCGGCAACGCCTCTTCGCTTCGCCGACGGTTTGCCGGGGCAAGCCCAAAGATGAGTTAACGGACCGACGCGCTTATGCCGATTACCCCCCAGCCCAGCCCCCAGCCCAGCCCCCAGCCCAGCCTCCAGCCCAGCCCACAATCCAGTCCTGAGCCAAGCTCTCCACCGCTTGCTCAGCCGTCGGCGTGCCCCCCTCGCGCAGCGGGGATCGCAGCGCAGCAACACGGCACGCCGGATGCGGCCGATCCGGCCCGCCGTCACGCCAAATTGCTCGACCCCGTTCTGCCTTTGCTGGCCACCCAGTGGCAGCGCGCCCGGCTATCCATCGGCGAACATGGCAAATTCGCAAATCCGCCGGAATGTCGCCCGGAAGAGCGATTGGAACTGGATCTGCGCCATGCGGACTGCGCGTCTCTTGCTGTCCTGGGCGGGGCAAGAGTTGCCCTGACCTACACAAACGCGACGCTTGAACCGGCGCAGGCTGCGCTGACCGCTGTCGCCTCGTTCGGTGGGACGGGCAAGAAAAACGCTGGCAGCTGGCCAATCGCGCGTGATGAGGCCAGCCTTGCGCTTCTGACCCTTGCCGAAAGGATTGCGGGGGCTGAAATCCCCGTCTTGCTTGAAGGACCGACCGGCACTGGCAAGGAGGTGCTGGCGCGCTTTATTCACCGCCTTTCTCCCCGCGCTAACGGCCCATTCGTGGCGGTCAACTGTGCCGCTATGCCCGAAGCGATGCTTGAAGGCTTGCTGTTTGGCCATCGAAAGGGCGCGTTTACCGGCGCGGGCGAAGCGCGCGAGGGCCTGTTCAAGGCGGCGGATGGCGGGACGCTCCTGTTGGATGAGGTCGGCGAATTGCCCTTGCCTTTGCAAGCCAAACTGCTGCGCGCTCTGCAGGAAGGCGAAGTGCTGCCGCTGGGCGCGACCACGCCCATTGACGTCGACGTGCGGATCCTTGCTGCAACGAACCGCCATCTTGCAAGCGAGGTCGAAGCGGGCCGGTTTCGCGAAGACCTGTTGTACCGATTGAATGTCTTCCCGCTTGAAATTGGCGCACTACGCGATCGCCCGGCAGATATCGCGCCGCTGGCCTTTGGCATGTTGCTGCGCCACGCGTGTCGGCCTGCACAAGCTCGGGCGGGCAGCGAAGCGCGCGCGGGACCAACATGGTTGTCTGGCCAGGCCATCGCGCTGCTGGAGAGCCACGCCTGGCCCGGCAATGTGCGGGAGTTGGAAAATGTCATCCGCCGCGCAATTCTTCTGGCAGGAGACGAACCACGCATCGGATCGGAGCATATCGTGTTCGATCAAAAGGTGCGCCCGGTCGCGCCGGGCGGCGGCGCACCTCTTGTTGTCGCGCCAGCGCAGGCGGATGGAGCGGACGGATCATCCCTTTCGGATATCGCCTTCCGGTCGGAAGCCGAGGCGATCCTTGCCACGCTCAAGGCGCATGATGGCCACCGCGCTCGCACCGCGCGCGCTCTGGGAATATCGGAGCGTACTTTGCGCTACCGTCTTGCCTCGATGCGCGAATCGGGTCTGTTGGGCAACGCGGCCACCGGATCGGTGAGTGCTGGCGACGTCGCACGGGCCATAGGAGGCCGAGCGTGAACGGCGCGGTAAGCAGCGTGGCGGACGTCCTCGCTATGCGCCAGGAACTGCTTTCGCGCAGCGCAGCGCTGCGCGATGTGCGCGCGGCGAGCGAAGGGCTCTCCATCGGGCAAAGCGGCGCCATCGCCGCCGCCTCACCCGGCGCGCCATCGGTGGACTTTGCGCAGACCCTGAAAGGCGCGCTGCACAAGGTCAGCGCGGTGCAGAAGCGCTCAGGTGATATGCAGACCGCCTACGAACGCGGCGAGGTGACCGATATCGCTCAGGTCATGCTGGCGCGCCAGGAAGCGGGGGTGGCGTTCGAGGCGACGCTGCAAGTGCGCAACAAACTCTTGAACGCGTACCAAGAAATCATGCGAATGGGGGCCTGATAGGTGGCAGAGGCAAACGTACCAGTGTCCGCTCAGCCGACACTGGTTGAGACCAATTTGCGCGATCCGCGTGATCCGGGCGGTGCGGGCGAAGGCTGGCAATCCCGGCTCAGAGTTTTTGCGAGTCAGCCCGCCTTTCGCCGCGCTTTGCCCGCATTGGTTGGTGTGGGGGCGGTGGCTGTGCTGGCCATCCTCTATCTTGCCATCGCCGGTTCTCCGCAGCGCATCCTTTACGCCAGCCTGTCTGACGGCGAGCGCGCCAAGGTGGTGCAGGCGTTGGAGACCGGCGGGGTCGGCTACACGATTGATAACGCTACCGGGGCAATCACGGTCTCGGAAGATGATGTCTACCGCGCGCGCATGATGGTCGCGAGCGATGCTGGCCTTGCCGCGCCGCAGGGTGCCAGCGAGATGCTGGATGCAATTCCCCTCGGCTCCAGCCGGACGCTCGAAGGCGAACGGATGCGGCTGGCTCGAGAGCGTGAACTGATGCTCACCATCCGCGAAATCGACGGGATCGAAGCGGTGCGCGTGCACCTTGCCACGCCAGAGCGATCGGTCTTTGTGCGCAGCTCCAGCCCGCCGAGCGCCAGCGTGATGCTGCGCCTTGTCAGCGGTCGTTCGCTCAGCGAGCGCCAGGTCGAAGCCATCGTCAATCTGGTTGCAGGCTCGGTGCCGGGGATGACGGCTGACGCGGTTCGGGTGGTTGATCAGAACGGTCGTCTGCTTTCCTCGACCCGTGATGCCCAGGTCGAGGGGCTGGTGCTGCAACGCGAATTCGAGGCCAAGCTGCAAACCCAGCTTGCCGCTCTTTTGACCCCGCTTTTGGGCGAAGGCAATTTCTCCAGCCAGGTCCAGGTTGAGCTTGACCAGAGCGAGGTGACGAGCGCGCGCGAAACCTATGACAAAGACGGCGCGGTCCGTTCGGAAAGCGAGCGAAATTCCACCCGCATGGCAACACGCCAGCCCGGCGGCGTGCCAGGCGTTGCGGCAAACACCCCGCCGCCCGACGCACAGCTTGTAGGCGGCCCGCCCGACCCTCAAGCTGCTGCGGACGGAGAAGCGGACGGCAACGCCGCGCAGCCAATGCCGAGCGACCGCGAAACCTCCGTCCAGCGCAATTTCGAACTGGATCGCGAGGTCGCAGTCACCGCCCGGCGTGCAGGCGGGCTGACCAAGCTTTCCGTCGCTGTCGCAGTCAGCCAGGAGGCCATGGTTGCTGCCGCGCCGCTCACCGCCGAAGAACTTGAAGCACTGGTCGGCGCAGCGGTGGGCGCCAATGCCGATCGCGGAGACACCGTAAAGATCGCCATAAGCGCGTTCGAAAGCCGCGAGCTGCAACCGATGGCGTTTTACGAACAGGCCTGGTTCGGACAGGTCCTTCGCTACGGGACCGCGCTGGTCGCTGTGCTGATGGTGCTCGTCCTTGCGGTGCGTCCGCTGATCGCCAGCGCTAAGGCCAAGGCGGCAACTAGCGATAACGCCAAAGACGATAACAAGGCGTTGACCAATGAAGCGCAGGAAACCCCGGACGCGCTGATCGCAAGCAATGATGGCGCACCCACGCAAGGCCATGCGACCAGATCCGATAACCTTGAAGGCCTGCCCGAGCAGGTTCGCCTGGCCCGCACGCTCGCCAATGAACAGCCGGACCGCGCTCTCGAAGCGCTCCAGCGCATGCTTCAACCCGATGATGATAAAGCGCAAAGGGCTGCGGGCTGATGGTGGATATGATCCCCCTTGAAGGCGACGCGCAAGCGAGTGGTGCTCCCGTCTCTTTGATGAGCCGGGTTGAGCGCGCGGCGGTGTTCCTCTCGCTCTTGAGCGATGATGACGCGGCGCAATTGCTGGGCCGGATGGATCCTGCCGAGCTTGAAATGGTCGGCACAGCGATGTGCGAGCTGGGCGATATCGAACAGCCGCATATCGCAGAGGCGCTGAATGACTTTACACGCGAGGCGCAGCGCGAGATCCTTGCCGGGCGGGACCGGCCCGAACGCGTGCGCGCGCTGCTTGAACGGTCTCTGGGTGAAACGAAGGCCGTCAGCATGATGCTGAGGATTGAGCCTGAGGCGCGTCCACGCAGCATAGAGATGGCACGCTGGCTGGCGCCTCCGGTCGTGCTCAAACTGGTTGAGGATGAGCATCCGCAGGTCATCGCTGCGCTGCTCCTGATGCTTGATCCAGAACCCGCTGCCGAAGTGCTATCGGGTCTGGATGACGCGATGCAGGCCAGCGTTGTCGCGCGGGTGGCTCGAATGAACGCCGTTTCAACTCAGGCGATGACGATGATCGACAGCCTGCTCTCGCAGCGGATCAGCGCGAATTTCGGCGCAAGTGCGCTCACCATGGGCGGCCCGCGCGAGGCGGCAAACCTGATCAACCTCTCCGAAAGCGATCTCAAGAGCACAGTCCTGCCAGCGATTGCGCAGGTCGATGGCCCGCTTGCCGAGCGGATCGAAGAAGAGCTCTTCACCTTTGAAATGCTGCTTGATCTTGATCCGCAGAACATGGGCCGGCTGCTGCGCGATGTGGATAATGAAGCGCTTGTCGACGCGCTCAAGGGCCTGCCCGATCCAGAGCGCGGACCGTTCTTTGCAGCCATGTCGAGCCGCGCGGCCGATGGTGTTCGCGACGAGATCGAACTGCGCGGCCGCTTGGCCAAGAGCGACGTCCTGGCCGCGCAGCGCAAGATTGTCGATCTGGCCCGCAACCTTGCGGAGCAGGGCGAGATAAGCCTGGGAGCCGACGATGGCGAGTTCGTCTGATTGGATTGCGCAAGTTGGCACTGCGCCGCAGGCCGCACATGGTGGCGCGGCCGTGTCACTTGCAGCGCCCGGATGGATCGCGGCGCTGGCCTCGCGTGAGCCGGCGGCGCGGGGCGGGTTTTGCGACGTCTCACCGTTTTATCCGGAGGCTGGCCAGGCGGATGCCGACACTGCTTCCAGTGCAGCTGATGCCGAAGTCTGCGATGAATCCTCAATGCCCGAAGACACCGCCGCTCAAGACCGCGAAGCTGCGGCGTTTGAGCGTGGTTATGCAAGGGGGCAAAACGATGCCCAACGCGAAAACGAAGCCGCGCTGCGCGCCGAGCGGGAACGGTTTCAGGAGTTGAAGAGCGCCTTTCGCGCCCTCGATACCGCAGCGCAGGACATTCTTGCGCAAGACCTGCAGTCCACTGTTCTGGCGCTATGCGAGCGCGTCCTTGGCGATTACGCGGCCGATCCGGACGCGCTCGTGCGGCGCTGCACGGCGGCGGCTGAACGTCTGGGTGCGGGTCCGAAGGAATTGACCGTTCATCTCAACCCTGAAACGCGCGCCAGGCTTGCGCCGGAAGCGTTGGCGGACTGGAAACTGGCGGATGACCCAGAGCTTGCCCCGGGCGCTCTTCGGGTCAGCGGCCCACAGGGCGCTGCGCGCGATGGTCCGCAAGACTGGATGCGCGCGCTTTCAGAGGCCTTGAGCGCCTGACGCGCGTGGTGGCTATGCTCGCGCAAATGCATCGAGACCTTGCCCGCATGCGCGCTGCGTGTGTCGAAGGCGGCCCGGTCCTTACCGGGCGGGTTGTCGCCTGCGATGGTGGCCTTGTCGAGGTTGCGGGCCTGCCCTTGTCGATCGGTTCGCTGGGCGCGATCGAGCAAGCGGATGGTTCCGAGCGCCTTGCGGAAGTCATCGGTTTTCGCGCCGGGCATTCCTTGATGATGTTGCTGGGCGACACGGTGTTGCTGCGTCCACATTCCTGTGTGCGGGCGCGTAGTGAGCCGGGCAAGGTGCGCGTGGGCGACGCGCTTTTGGGCCGCGCGGTCGATGGCTTGGGCGATCCGATCGATGGCGGGCCGGCGCTAGCGCTCAAGCGCAATTGGGCTCTGACCGGCCGGCGCGAAAGGGCCCTGGAACGTGCACCGGTAAGCGAACCGTTCGATTGCGGTGTGCGTGCGATCAACGCGCTTACGACCATGGGCGTGGGCCAGAGGCTGGGCGTGATCGCTGGCTCTGGTGTGGGCAAATCGGTGCTGATTGACACGATGACCGCGCATTCGAGCGCCGATGTCACAGTGGTGGCCCTAATCGGCGAACGTGCGCGCGAGGTTTCGGACTTCGTCGCACGACACATGCGCGGGGCCCGGCAGGATAACATGGTGTTGGTGGCCGTCCCCGCCGATCATGCGCCCAACCTGCGGCTGCGCGCAGCTCAATACGCTACTTCGATCGCTGAATACTTCCGCAGTGAAGGCAAGCGCGTGCTGCTCATCCTGGACAGTCTGACCCGCGTCGCGCACGCCGCGCGCGAATTGGCGCTCGTTTTGGGGGAACCGGGGGCAGCGCGAGGCTATCCGCCCAGCGCCCTGGCAGCGATCACAAAACTGGTGGAGCGGGCGGGCAATTCAGCGCGCTCGGGCGGGGCGGTGACCGGGCTTTACACCGTGCTCGCAGATGGCGACGACACCAACGATCCCGTGGTCGACACGGCGCGCGCAATTCTGGACGGCCACATCTTGCTGTCTCGTGATCTGGCGCAGCGCGGCCACTATCCGGCAATTGACGTGCCCGCTTCGCTAAGCCGGGTGATGGATGATCTGGTGCCGCCTCAGACGCTTCAGGCAGCGCGCAGCCTGCGTGCGCTGATCGCGGCACGCGAGGAAAACCGCGATCTGGTGCTGATGGGCGCCTATCGCGCCGGTTCGGACCCGGTGTTGGATCGCGCGCTTGAAGCGTCGCCGCGGATCGACGCCTTCTTGCAGCAGGCGCGCGGAGAGGGTGTGCCTCTCAGCGCCAGTCTGGATCAATTGGGAGCTTTGGTATGAAGCGCGAAGCGCGCCGATTGAAACTCGCGCGGCGTCAGGCGCTGCTCGCTGAAGTGAGTCAGCGCGCCGCGATGCTCTCTCTGGCCAACGCGCTGGCTGAAGAGGCGCGGAGCGAAACACTCGCCTCGCGCAGCCGCGATCTGGTCAAGATCTATCAGGGCAAGGTGGCGGCGCAAGACGCCGGCTCGCTGGCGCATAAGGGCCAGTTTGCCGTCGCCATTGGTCGCTTGGCGCACGATGCCGAGCAAGCGCGGGCCGACGCTTCGCAACAGGCACTGTGGCAGGTTGAGGCGCTGGGCCAGGCGCAAACCAGGGCGCGCCGCCAATCCGAACACCTGGAACAGGCGCAGGCGGTCTATGTGGATGCAAGGGAACGCCTGCGCGAAGAGCCGCTGGCCTTGAGGAGTCCGGCCGGCAAGCGTCGCTTGGCACGCAATGTGCAGGACGATGAGCAAAGCAAGGCGCCAAGCCCCGACCATTCAAGCCCCGACCATTCAAGGACCGCTCCATGATCTTACCCGCTCCGCAATCGATCCTTCCGCCAAACCACTCCAGCAGCGCCCCTCACGGATTGGCTGGTCCCGGGCAAGGCGTTTTGCGCGGGGGCACCGGCGCGGTTTTCGGCAAGGTGGCTTCCGGCAACAGCGCCGATGCAGCGCAGGGCCTTGTCACGAATTCAGGGCGATTTGCCGAGCACCTTGCGGCGAGCAAGACGCCTGTGCAGGCGGCCGCTGCTGCACACGGATTGACATCGCCGTCGCAGAGCACCCCGCTGCCCGAGGTGTGAGCTCCTGAGGCGATGACGCTCGCCGATCCGATTCCTCACAGCGGCAAGGACTTGCCGCAATCGGGCAGGGTACTGCCGTTTGCACCCGGCAACGCGGAGGGTCTACCAGACCAAGAGGACGGGGCTGTTGAGCAAAAGCTTGAGATAGGGTTTGGCGCAAGCGGCGATGAGGTCGAGATGTCGCCGGCTGGTACGGGGCTGGCTGGTACGGGGCTGGCAATTACGGGGCAGTCTGGCGCGGCAACTGCGCAGCATATGTCGCACGTTTCGCCCGCCGGTGATGCTTCCAAGCCCATTGGCGAGGATGCCCTTGGTGAGGACGCTTTGTTTGCCGAGGGTCTAGGCGGACCCGATCGCGAGGGGTCGGGTGAGTTGTTGGTTTGGGCCCTCCCTGCCGATCCGGAACAGTCACTTGCGCTCCCCGCTGACAAGTCTGCGCCCCCATCCACCAATGCGGCAGCGACAGTTTCGCGCCCCGGCAAGGGCGCTCTTGCGCAGATCGGCGCAATTACCGCTTCTCAGCCTCCTTCCCAGTCGTTCTTGTCCCAGTCTATGGACGCTGAGGCAGGGGCCCAAGGCCAAGCCCAGGCAGAGGCCGAGCCGCCTTCAGGGTCATCAGCGCACGGCTCGACCGCGGCGGTTGCCGCACCGACGGCCGCTTCCGCCTCCGCCACATCGATACCAGCGCCAATAACAGCGCCTTCGCCGTCGCCTGCGACCCCCGCTCCCGTGGCCACCACGCCCAATCCAAGCGCGGCGAGTGCGCAAATGCTTGAGCAAGTCACGCAACAGGTGGCCGACGCGCGTGAAGCGGGTCGCGGCCTGCGCCCCGAGCTTACCGTCAAGCACGCAGAATTTGGGGCAGTATCGATGCGGATGGAACCAGGCGCTGGCGGCGCTGTGAGCGATTGGCGCGCTACCTTGAGCGCGCGTGATCCGGAATTTGTGCCCGCTGTCCAGGCCGCCCTGACTGAGCGCGGCGTCATCGCCGCGAGCGAAAGCGGCTTTAGCCAAACCGGCTCCTCGCAGCGCGGGCTTGATCAAAACCCGCAATCCGGATCGCAAAACAGCGCGGGATCTGGCGGCGCGAACAGTGCTTCCGATCAGTCTTACGGGTCTTCCCGGGGGGGGGATAAAGGCTCGGCTCAACCATATTCGGGCGAAGAGGGCGATGGCGGTTCCAATCAGACCGCTGCGGCATCGGGCGATGCCAATTCCTCCCTCGCTGGCGATGCTCATCGGGGGGCGGTCTTCGCCTGACCGTTAGCCAGCGCACGCGAGCAGGAGTCGATCCACCATGGCGAAAGACGCCGAAACACCTGATGATGCAAAGCCCAAGGGCGGCATGTTGAAATTGCTGCTGGTTGGCGTTTTGATGATCGCTATCGGCGCTGGCGGTGCCTATGGCGCGTTCGCCGCCGGATTGATCGGCGCCAAGGGTGAAAGCGAGCCTGACCTGCCAAAATTGGTGCGCAAGGGCGAAAGCGATCCTTACGCTGTTGTCAGCAAGAAAAAGGACGAAGGCGCAATCGTTTACGGCGAAGGTGGGAGCGAATACCGCACCGCCTATTACAGCTTTTCCGAAAGCTTCACGTCCAACCTTTCGGATACGCCTGCGCTGATCCAGGTGGAGCTGGCGGTTTCAACCCAGCGCGACGGGCGTGTTATCAGCTGGGTCAAGAACCACGAATTGGCGATCCGGTCAGCGGTCCTGGTGCAGCTTGCCGCGACGCCTGAGGCGGACGTTTTCGAGGCCGAAGGGCGCGAGCGACTGAACCAGAGGCTGACCAAGGCCATTAACAACGTGCTTAAAGAGAACGAGGGTTTCGGCGGCATCGACGCGGTCCATTTCAAAGGGTTCCTTGTGCAATGAATCTGGCGCAGACCTTTATCCATGCGCGCCCCCTCGCTCAGCATTGCCGCGAGCTGATGGAGCGAGGACCACGGCCCGAGGAGCGCGCAGAGCACTTGGCCATCTGGCGCCGCGATGTCGCGCGGGAAGTGGCGCTGGATATGGCGGAGCTTTTGTCCGGCACGAAGCTGGAGGCAAACCTTTCTGAAGCTGAGACGATCCCTGGTGAAGCGGTATTTGAGCGGATTGGCCCGGTGGCAGCGAACTGCCTGCTTCGTTGCGGGCGCGATGGGCAGACCGCGCTGTTGAGCTTGTCGCTCGAAGCGGCGATTGCGCTTACCGATCGCAGCTTTGGCGGTTCGGGCGAACCCGCCGAGCTGCCAGCGACTAGCCTGCCGCGATCAGCCGCCATGCTTGTCGAGCAAGTGGCGCGCATCATCGCTCAGGCAATTGCCCGCGTCAGTGCTGCCGGGGCAGCGGATGAAAGCACGGGCGACGTCATTGTCCGCAGCGAGAGCGCCTCGCGGCTCAAGCCCTTTGCGCCTTTGGCAGATTGCGCGGTCCTCAAGCTTGACCTGAAGGCGAACGATGGGGTTGCGTGGCACGGGCTGCTCGCCATGCCGCTTGAGCGTCTTGACGCCTTTTTGCCCGGCATTGGTTCAGTGGGCGCAGCCGGCGGCAATAACGGATTGCGCGAGGAGCCCAATCGCGCTGTTCTGGGAGCGGTGCCGCTCTCTCTGGAAGCGGTGTTGGCGGAATTTGAACTTTCGCTCAGTCAACTCGGATCGCTGGCTCCTGGTGACAATATCCCGCTAACCCTGGCGCGCGACATTCCGCTCCGCATCGGCTCGCACATAGTCGCCTGCGGCAGTCTGGGGACGATGGAAGATCGCCTCGCCCTTCGGGTCACGTCCATCAAAAACGCGCCCGCTGCACAAGAACAAAGCGCAAGCGGCAAGCCCCCCGAGGCTGACGATGCGCGCCTCGCGGCCAGAAAACCCGTCTTTGTCGAAGGAGCGCCCGCATGACCGACTTCAGTCCTGCTCTCCATCGCTTTGGCGATGTTGCTGTGCGCCTTTCGGTTGAATTGGGCCGCACGGACATGCCGCTGCGCGACGTTCTGGCGCTTGGCCAGGGGAGCGTTATCACGCTGAACCGCCTGACTGATGAATTGCTTGATATCACCGCGAATGGGAAAGTGATCGCCCAGGGCGAAGTGATCGCTCAGGATGGGAAGTTTGCGCTTCGCATTGTTGCTCTGGTGGGCGAGGAGCACAGCGCCCCGAATATGACGATGCCCGCAGCGTCGGCAGGGACGATCCATTCGGCAAACTCTTCTGCTGCGATGCCGCCGTCCGCGCCCGCAGGCCCAGCTGCGGCTTCGTCAGCGGCTCCAGCTGAGCCTTTGGCACCCGGCGAACAGGCGGGGGCCGTCTCTGGTGCGGGTGCAGACAATCCGCCTCACGCTGATGCAGAGCGTGATCCTTGTGACCTTGCGGCGTCTGCTGAGCAAGCTGCACCGGCTGAACCCGGTGCACTTTCTCCCGATCCGGTGGCCGGCGATGACGGCACCACTGAGGAACCGGCCTGATGATGCTGGAATATTTCGCGCGGCTGGCTTTGCTGCTGCCGCTTCTGGGTCTGCTCATCTGGGGCAGCCTCAGGCTGGCGCGCTACCTGCAAAACCGATTGACTTCGGCCGGGCACAATTCAACTCGCCGTTGCGAATTGGTGGAGACCACTCTCCTTGCGCCGGGGCTCAAACTCGCAGTGGTGCGTTATCACGATCGCGAAATCCTTCTGGGTTGCTCGCGCCAGGGTCTGGTTCGCCTTGGTGAATCGGAAGCGCGTCCCAGCCCGTTTCCGGCCGAGAAATGATGCGCCGCGCTATCTTTCTTGCAAGCGGCATCGGCTTTGCCGTGTTAACCATGTTTGCAGCGCCCGATACAGCGCTCGCCGCGCCCAGCGTCCCGGAAACCGGCGGGATTGGCGCGGCGATCGAGCGCGCTCTGGGCAGCGATGGCGCGAATGGTGAACCGGGCGAGAGCGCTCCCTTGAGCACATCAATCCAGATCCTTCTAGTGATGGGTCTGCTCACGATCCTGCCCGCGCTGGTTCTGATGATGACGAGCTTTCTGCGCATCCTCGTCGTGCTCTCGATCCTGCGTCAGGCGCTCGGCCTGCAGGGTTCACCGCCAACGCAAGTTCTGATCGGCCTTGCCCTGTTTTTATCGCTGTTTGTGATGGGACCCACAATCGAGACCGTGAACGCCTCCGCAATAGAACCCTACGCCAACGGCGCGCTGAGCGCTGATGCAGCGATTGCGCAGGCGGGTGAGGCTTTCCACGCCTTCATGATCCGCCAGACGCGCGAGGCCAATCTGCTGATGTTTTCCGACATTGCCGCTGCGGGCCAGTTCGCCAGCGAGGCCGACATACCATTTTCGATCCTGCTGCCAGCTTTTGTGACGAGCGAGCTGGAGACCGCCTTTCAGATCGGCTTCATGATCTTCCTGCCGTTCCTGGTGATTGATCTGGTTGCAGGCTCGGTGCCGGGGATGACGGCTGACGCGGTTCGGGTGGTTGATCAGAACGGTCGTCTGCTTTCC
>JBCBKF010000001.1:0-63173 GCA_038522255.1 Pseudomonadota bacterium | reverse complement strand
TTCGCACCACCGGATACGGCGGGATTCTTATCGACAAGAGAAACAAGCCGGCGCATCGCGTGGCATATGAGCTCTATGTTGGGCCGATCCCAGAAGGTATGCATGTTTGTCATACCTGCGATGTGCGCGCCTGCGTGAACCCATCGCATCTTTTCCTTGGTACCCATGCTGAAAATATGCATGACATGGCCAAAAAAGGCAGACGGAAAGGAATCTGCGGCCAGCGAGGGGAGCAGCACGGAAGCTGCAGGCTAAACGCCGAACAAGTTCTAGCGATTCGTGAGGCCGCCAAACGCGGCGTGAGGCAAGGAGACATAGCCGTGCATTTCGGCATAAGCCAGCCGACTGTGTCCGACATAGTGCGCGGAAAGCGTTGGAGGCACTTGCAATGACCAAATTAAATGATCGTGCGATTGACCAGCAAGCCGCCATCACCAATGAGGCCGTTCGCATTGAGCGCGCCCTAGCCGCTCAACCGCAGCTCGCCAAGGGCCAGAAGACGCAACTCATCGGCCACGGTTTTCTGGGCGATGTTGCCGTCGACCTGTGGGGCGAGATCGACCGCGGCGAACTGGATCTGGACGACGTGACGCTGGCCGGTACGACGGTGAGCCTGGAAAGCCTGCCTGGCATCAAGGACAAGAAAGTGTGGGATTCGCTGCAAGCCGACGCTCAAGCCGCCTACGACAAAGACCGCTCGCCGTATGGGGTGGCCGCATGAACCCGATACACGCAATGGTGCTGGCGGTGATTGTCAGCCTCGCATCGGTTATCTGGCTGCTGCACTGGGCGGTGAAAAACGCTCCGGACCACACCAAGCAATTCCAAGACGAACAAGACGACGAGCGCAGCCAACGGCGGCGCTGCTGATGAGGGGAATGACCGTGGAAGATTATTTCATCATTTATGGACGCCGAGAGTTATGCGTTGTGTTGCGCGACCTAGGCCACGGCACGTATGAAGTGCAGCGCAAGAGTGACGGTCGCTTCTTCCGCGTGTCTGGACATTACGCATTTGCTTTGACCAAAGCCTAACCGGCGCTGCTGACCAACAGGGGATAGACAGACATGGAAAAGGTATCGATCCGCGTTCCAGACTTTCATCTGCGCGGCATCTCGTTGCTCGCTGCCAGCGGGGACATTCGTTATTACCTCGAAGCGGTGTGTATTGAAGCTACCGCGACTGAAACGCGTGTCACTGCAACCGATGGCCGCTGCCTGGGAACCATCACGCACGAGACAGCGAACGGCGGGATTCCGGAAGAAGGCGTGCAGCTGATCGTTCCAGCGGCGGCCGTCAAGGCCATTCGGAAAACGCGCATCCGGGACGCCATCACGCTGTTTATCGAGCCCGTGTCGGATACCCATTGGGCCATCACGTGGGGAGATGGTGGCGCAATGTTCAAGCCTATCGAGGCCAAGTACCCGGAGTGGAGAAAGGTCATCCCGGAAGAACCGACCGGCGAAGCGGCGCAGTTCAATCCCGCACTGCTGATGAAGTTCGTCAAGGTGCAGAAAGCGCTTTCGGGAGCCGGGGCGGACCGCCACTACCCGCGTGTGCATCACAACGGCCATGCTGGCGCGCTCGTCAAGCTTGCGACGGTTCCGAACTTCACTGGCGTTGTCATGCCGGTGCGCATGTAGCCGCCTAACCCCCGCCACTGAACACGAGAGAGACGAGACATGAAAACGATTGAGATTAGCGGCCACATCTTCACGCGCACCGACCGATTTAGCGTTGAGCCGGATTTCATTTTCTTCGCGTTCGATGCGAGCCAAACAGACCCGAGTTACGTCAAGGTCTGCGACCACAAGATCAGCGCCGAATTGCCCGATGACTTCGACCACCGCACTGCTCAAGTCGCATCGCTGGAAAAGCAGCGCGAGGCAGTACGTGCAGCCCTGGGCAAGCGCATCAATGAGATCAACGACCAGATCGCCAAGCTGCAGGCGCTGACGTTCGACCCGGCCTGAAAGGAGCCTGAGCATGAGCAAGACATTCAAAGAACCGGCCTTCCCGGTGCCGGGTCTGCAGCACGACGAAGACTTCAACGGCATGACGCTGCGCGACTACTTCGCGGCGAAGGCGCTCCAAGGCTTCTGCGCAAACTCGCATCACAGCGTGCTTGACGGTGCGGATTTCTTCAGTGATGCCGCGCGAGAGGCTTATCAGTTGGCCGACGCCATGCTGGCCGCAAGGGAGCAATGACATGGATGCGAAGTTCACACCGGGGCCGTGGTCGCTGTGGGGAAAAGCCGATCCTTCCCAGGTAATCGCCTGCGATGGCGGATTTGTCGCCCAGACGGTTGGTGGTAACGACGAGGCCAATGCTCGCCTGATCGCCGCTGCGCCGGAGCTTCTGGAGGCAGTAGAAGCGGCCATCCAATGCATCGGCGAACTGTCGCCCACGCAAGCGCGTGTTGAGGTGATGCAGATGCTGCAAGCGGCAGTCGCCAAAGCTGGAGCCTGACATGACCCAATCCCAGCTAAACCAGCTCTTCCAGAGAGCTAATAGCGGCGCGATCGCAGCGAAACGAGCGTCCACCCTTAGCCAGCAATTCGGGGATGACTCGGTGACTGTTTTGGTCGACGGCCCCAGCGTCAATTGGTACCTGAACGACCAGCGGATCGCATGGGATCGCCTGCAAACGCTCTGCGACGACTTCTGAGGTGCGCCATGAACACTCAAGAACTGCCATGGATGAGAAACCGATTCGTCAACGACGATGGGTCGGTAACGCACAAAGACCTGCTCGGCCGCATTCCAGATGCCATTGATGTCATCAAGGAAACGGACGAATTTCTTGAACGCATCACGGAAAAGAGGATTGTCCATCGCGTTTCCGGACTTCCTCCGATCAACTGGCCGAACTGGAAACAAGGGGGCAATCATGCATGACCGCTTCTACAGCTTTGAAGAGAAGGCGCGCAATCGCCGCCTGCTGTACGTGATCCTCGCCGGCATCTATCTGGTTGCCGTCGCTCTGAAACTGACGCATGTGGTGGCGTAATGCGAGCGCAGACACAGGAAATTCTCGAATACAACGTCAGCCGGACGCTTGAAGAGGCATACGGGCCCAGCGCGGTGCTCGCCTTGCCGAAAAACAACGACCTGCTGATCGGCTCGGCCCTGTTCCTCGCTGGGATTGCGGTCGGCGCCGCCGCCCTCTCCTTGCTTTGGCTGATCCACACCTGACATGGACAAGATCGACCTGAACGACGCCGCCGACACGCTGCGCGCCTACGAGGAGCAGCGGGAGAAGCGCGCCAGGTCGAATATTCAACGGGCGCCCGAAGGTGTAGTCCGCGACCTTAACGGCGGGCTTTTGCGAGTGATGCCGCAAATAGAGGATCGGGCGCCCACCCTACTTGAGAGAAAGGCATGAGCTACAGAGACCACGTATCAGACGAGTCGCTGGACATCATCCGCGCGAACGAATGCGATGCGCCGATCAATCTCGCGACCAAGCGATTCCGCCGACTTTGGAACGAGATCGAGTCGTTGCGCGCACGCTTGGATGAGGCTGCAAATGACGCCCAACGCTACGTCTGGTGGTGTGACCCATCCAACGACATCCCCTCCTCTGTGTTCTACCAGGGCAAGCCGGTGATCGACGCATTCATCGACGGCGCCAAGAAGGCCAAACACTGAGGGAAAGACATGGACGAGAAGCAGATTCGGGAAGCATTCGAGCAAGTCGCCAAACAGAAGAACTGGAACTTGGCGAAGGGCAATTGTGGCTGGTATGTGTCCGCAATTACGCACGAGGCTTGGCAGGGCTGGCTCGCCTGCTACCAGCACCTTGCTCAGTGGCAGCTGATTGAGACGGCGCCGAAGGATGGGACGACCATTGTCATTGCTCGCATTGAGGAAGGCACTGTCTACGATCTCTGCAACGGGCACTTTGAAGTCGTTGCAGAGGATGAGGAAGACGGCGCATGGGACATCCGTGGTGGTGAGCCGTGGTGCTCATACGTGGGCCGTAGTGCAGGCACTTATTTCGCAATGTGGCTGCCAGGAAAGGAGTGGGAGTCGCGTTGGAAGGTGACTCCGGAATTTGAATATACCCACTGGATTCCGCTGCCAGCAGCGCCCGCCGCCCTCGCCCAGCAGAAGGAGAAACAGGAATGACGACAAAGGAAGCGTTGGAACAGGCGTGCGACGTGCTACCGGAAGGCGTGAACTGGGGCGACGCGTTGATGCCTTGGATCGTGGAGCACATTATTTCCGCGCTCCGCGCGCATGCTGATGCGGGGCCGGTGGCGTGGATGCACGAGGAAGATGCGTCGCGCGTAATTTCTGCGGTCCAAAAGGCCCAAGCAGTGAAAGATGGCGGCGCCTCAGCATCTTCGGTGCGCGCCTACTCTGTACCACTCACCCACCCCTCCCTCCCGGCAGCGCAGGGGTTGAGCGATGCCAAGCGTTACGCTGAGTGGAGGCACCTTACCGAGCGCGGCCAATGGAGTGATGGCGTTCCCGCATGGGCGCGCGATCACGAAGGCCGGATGAATGATGTAACGGCCATGCGAGCTGTGATTGAGGAGCTTGCATCCATCCTCTCGCGTTCCGCGACAGTGGCCGAGCCGAGCGAAGAGTTAGTTGCTGATCTGTACGAGCAAATCAGTGAATTGCGAGTGGCTGTTCAGTATTGGTCGGATATTGCTAAAGCCAAGCATACCCACATGCCAGCCGCCCAGCAGCAGGCCGAGCCGGTGGGGGATGAGCGCGCGGTATGGCATCGTACCCAGTTCACCTATCCAACCGAGAGGGATTTTGAGCGAGGGGTAGTAGTGGCATTTAGGGGCACAGGAAACGACCATTGGTTCATTAGGGACGTTTACCAATGGACTTTCGCCATGTGCCGCTTTGGGTCATTGCCGGAATTGTGGGCGCATGCAGACGCGTTGCTACCCAAGGTGGGCCAGCGATGAACGATAAGTGCACGCCTTATTTCATACCGCGCCTGATGCAAGGGTCTGATGACGGGGTAAAGAAAATGCAAGACGAATTCAACAAGGCATACCGATCTATCCATCGTCTCGAAGCTTACGCAGAAGAACGCGCAGCGTTTGAGGTATGGCCCAAAGGGAAAGGATTCGCCATCACAAAATTCCCAAGCGGCGAATACACAGACACTCCATCTCAGCAGTATTGGGAGTGCTGGGTTGATGCTCGCGCCGACCAGCTAGCGAAACCTCAGTCCGAACCCGCAAAGAGTGGGTGCGACTCGACGCTCTTGTCGATGATTGACAACAACATCGGCGCGCTGGACGAAGTTGCGCACCACGCCGATGCCAAGCAGCCGGCAGTAGCAAAACTGTTGCGCAAGGTAGGAAACACGCTATCGGATTGCCGCACCCGCATCGCCGCCCAGTCCGGCCAGCGGGCGGGCGTGAAGGGGAAACAATCATGAGCACAGTAGCCATCGGCGACCGCGTGAAAGACAGTCCTCTAGGGGCCGGCATTCTAACGGGGGTCACTGAGCGCGGCATGCCGCAGATCGATCACGTCGCTGTCGCATGGATTGAGGCGGAAGACGGCGGCATCTTCGACCCGTTTGGTGTAAGGGAGCGACATATCTTGAAGAGAGCCGCCGCCCCCACGCAGCAGCAGGAGCGGAGCGATGCCGATCAAGCCTGAGAATCGCGGCCGCTATCCGGCCAACTGGAAAGAGATCAGGGCATCGATCTTGGCGCGTGCTGACAATCGATGCGAACAGTGCTTTGCCGAGAATGGCGACATCATCGCGCGCGGCACCGGAAAGGATGCCGACACCTACATGACCCACGAAGCAAAGGTGTTTGATGCCGATACCGGCGCATACCTGGGCCAATGGCGTATGTCCGACTACGAGTGCAATCAGGATGGCGTCAAGATCGTGTTGACCATAGCACATCTCGACCACACGCCGGAGAACTGCGACCCGGCGAATCTGCGCGCCTGGTGCCAGCGATGCCACCTACGGTATGACACCAAGCACCACGCGGAGAACGCACAACGCACGCGACGCGAACGCAAAGCCATCGGCGATCTGTTCGATGTCCGCGCAGCCGCAGCCCTTGGAGAGAGCAAGTGAGCCAAAAACAATGCAATAGCTGCGGTGGATTTTGTCGATCATCAGGATGCGAGCGAATCATGAAAATATCCATCACCGTCGATTACAAGGCAAAAACTTCAACTGGTAGCTCAATTCAAGCTGTAGCACACAATGTGTCGCTTGAGGTCCATCAGATGATTGTTTGGGCGCTAGACCATCCGGAACTGGCTAAGTGTCTTCTCCCTAGATACCACGAGATACGCGGCGATTGGGATCGATATTCTGAAGGAAGCGCCAAGAATCAAGGGTTTGAACCATGAGCCGATTTGATGCGATGTATCCGAAGTGCGGGCATGAATGCAACTGCGGCACGCTATGCCAGCGCGCCCGCGCCATCGATGAGCACTATGCGGGTCGCTTGGCCTTGATGCTTGAATGCGCTCTGATAGACCCTAACGGCTATTTCGACGCGGCGTGTGCCCTGCTGGACAAATACAAAGCCGAGTGGGACAAGGTGAATCCGCCGCCGCCGACGTTCATGGGCGAGCCGATCATTGCGCATCAGGTAACACAACCGCCCGCGATGACGGGGAGGGATGGCAACAGCAATGGTTGATGCAGCAGCACTGACGAGGATTCTGGAGACGAGCGCGGCGGCATTTATACCTGGCGATCCAGACGAGGATAATCAGGCAATCACGATGAACCCGAACAATTGCTCGACCTGCGATCACAAGAAGAACCCGGACGGCGGCCACTGCTACATGTTCAGGAATGCGCCGACCGACGTGTGCATGCAGCACACTGGGCGCCGCGCGGTGGCTACGATGGACGCACTGATGGCCGTTTTCGGCATGCGGCGCGCAGAAACGGGTACGGAGCGGAAATGAAGCCGCAAGACATGATCGGGCTCGTCTCCGGAAGCGATGCCACATTTCTGGCTCGGTGGGCTACGATATGTCGAGACGCCCAAGTTGCGGAAGACGCCTGGATCGCGAAGCTGCGCGCCGACGGTGTGAAAGCCGCTCATCCAGACGACTACTGGGTGGACCGCAAAACGAACGTGCTGCAGTTGGTCTACCCCCACTTCAACGATGGCGTCAAAGTGGGATGCACGGTAGCGCTGGGCTCGCCCACAGGCTACCGGCTTGTGAAACTAACAGGCTATCGGCGCGGCTCGTTCAGCGGCGAGTATTTTTCGTTTGAACCGATGGAGGGTGTGTGAAAGTCGCGGAACTGGAAGGGGCGTTGCTGGACTACTGGGTGGCGCGGGCGCAAGAGGTCGATGGCGTTTTTGTTCGAGGCAAGTATTGCTTCTATCGCAGTAGGGGCGCCGACTTTATCTACAGTCCGTCAGTCGATTGGGCGCAAGGAGGCCCGATCAGCGAGCGAAGGGGGATTACCGCAACCAACAATGTGGCGATTGGGCGGTGGAAGTGGCATGCGACCGAAACTTTCTCACCGTATCTTGAGAATGACTGGATTGGTGGGGATACGCAGTTGATAGCCGCCATGCGGGCTGTAGTGCGTGACGAATTTGGCGACGAAGTGCCGGAAATGGACGCGCAGCCTGGATCGGCTGGCTAGGAGGGAGGATGGAAGTCAATTACGGCGAAGGCAAGACCCAGTTCGGCCCAGGCGTCAGCATTGAGCTGACCGGCGACGAGGTTGCTACGGCGATTTATGCCTATCTCGTTGCCCACGGCATTCACGTCCAAGGGGCGCGCACTGTGACGGTCAATGGCGAGCTTTGCAGCTATGGCCGCGTGTACGTCGATCCGGAGGGATCTGTTGTCGCGGAGGGAACGCGATTTTCTGGGCGTGGACCGGGGAAGGAGTGATGATGGAAGAGCGATTCAGTGATGCGCGATATGCTGTCATGCATCTAGGCGGCTATGGCCTGGATTCCATCGGTGCTCTTGAGAGGGTCGAACTGCTGCGGCAGGATGGCGAGGCCGATCAGGCTTACCGCGAGCGCCTCATCGTCAAACTGGATTGGTTGTGCGGCGTCGGAAAGACCGTCTCGTCCATCGCTGCTGCCGATTTTCTCAAGTATCGAGAATGGTTTGAGGAAAGGAAGCCCATTGAGGTGGATGGACTGAGGTATCTCGTTCAAGCCGTGAGCTTTGAGAATGGCCGCTTTAGTGCGCAGCTAGCGCCTTTGGTGCCCCTGCGACTACCTCCGGGGTATGGCCATGAAAAGCGGAAGCCTGTCGCTTACATGCCGTTCGGTGCCGAGGGCGAGATACTTGTCGCGCTGCCTGAGTACGCCGGCAGGAATGAGGCCGAGGTATTGTCGCGGGTGATGGCCCGAGCGATCAAAGAGGGCTATCAAGGGACTGCGCAAGACCGCTTGTTCTCGCTCGGGTGGATCATCAAGGGGGTGTACGCGGAATGAAGCGCTCCGTCTTCTCATCCAAGATCGCCCGCATGAGCCTGCGTCGGCAGAAGATCGCCATCAAGCGCGTGCTTGTAGCGCGCCTGACGAAGTTTGTCGGGCGGCCAAACACGCCAGATACCATGCGGGAAATTCAGGGCGCCATCTATGCGGAGTTCCGGCTTGAGGTGCCGACCTAGGAGCTACGCTACTCTCTTGCCGCGAAAATAGGCCCGGCCATCATCCCGCACGGCGCAGAACTCGGGATAGAGCATTTCCCCATCGCGCCACGTCAGCACGGCAAAGCCCGATTGCCAGTTGGCGTTACGCCCGGTCAGATAGTGGAACTCATCCTGCTCAGGATCGGCCAGCATGCCGGTTTCGATGCCGTAGCGCAGCTTGCCGAAGCCCCGGAACTGGACGGCCTGCAGTCGGTGCGTGTGGCCGGTCACCACGTGGAAGCCGGCGCCCTTCACCACGTTGTTGTAGGCGGCATGCATTCCGTTGGCGACGGCGTGAATCACCTTCGTGTCGTCGTTGATGTCGATGCGATAGGAGTCGTGCCAGCCTGGCAGATGGTCGGCCAGCGCGAAGCCGGCGACTCCTTCATACTCGGGCGCCAAGGCAGCAAGGCGCGTATCGAATCGAAGATCATGATTCCCGGTGGTACGCAGCAGCTTGAGCCCAATGGCCGCTTTCTCAATCTCGCCAAGGCGCTCCTGCACCGCCGCCAGCTCTTCCTTGACGGAATACGACTTCTGCCAACCGATCCGACCGTGACGGCTGATTCGCGCGCCGTCCAATAGGTCGCCGTTCAGGATGACGGCCTGCAGTTCCGGTCGGTATTCGGCGATGACATTGCAGAATGCCTTGTGCGCAACGGTCAGCCGTCCGGGCGAATAGTGGGCGTCCGAGCCGACGATGATTGAACCGTTGTCGATCTGGTACTGGGTCACGTCCTTGCGCTCGGAAAGCGTCAGGGCTGGGGCACCCGGGCGGGAGACGCGTTCGCCGACCGGCTCGCCCTTCCCTATCCTGCCTCGCAGCGTCGATTCCGCCATGCCCATGCCGCGCGCAGCAGCCCGGATGCTTCCATACTGCTGAATCAGGTCGGATCGGTTCATGTCAGCTATTGAGACGTTGGCGGAATTCACCACATGCGATGGACTCAGCCTCTCGCACAGGGAACGCCTGAATGGGTTGGTAGTCGGCGTCGATGCCGACGATGACCGGAGGATGGCGACGGCACTTGCCGTCTTCCGCGAAGAAATACGCGCAGGCTCCGCATTGCGGGTATTCGGGTTGCTTCTTCTTGGCCATGGATCAATTCGGGAGAGTGGCGCTCTTGCCGGAATTGATGGACAGCGCGCAGTGATCTTTCTGGACGAGATCAAGCAGTCGGCACAGGACACACGCCCAGCGCCGCCCCGCTTTCTGGGCCTTGCCGGCGCGCGACGAAATCGTTTCCAACGGATCGCCGCCGGCCAGTGCATTGCCCGTGCAGTCGACGCAATACATCACGCTGTGAAACCAGCCATCGCCGTTCGGGCGATAGATGAACAGCACGGCGCCGAGCAGGTTGTACAGCCCGACGACGATGTTGCCGATGTAGCGGAAAATGATCATTGCGCGCCCCCGGCCGTAGCAGCCTGCTTCTGAACCCAGTCCTGCAGCGCCTTCAGTTGCTCGGCGTTTGCGTGGAAGGCTTCAGCTTCGCGCTCGTGCTGGGCTTCAACGTCAGAGAGGACAACTCCACTGGGGGCTTCATCAGTGAGGCTGGCGGTTGTGGGAACTTCGGCGCGATTGGCGCTGTTCCACATGCCGACAAAGCGGCCAGGGATGCGGCAAGCAGCGTCATCGTGAACAATGACTTCATGGGGAACCTCGCGGTCGCGGTAGATGATCCGGTCTTTGAAGACGGTCTGAATCTTGGTCTGGACTTGAGCGGCCTGGTCGGCCACCTGGGCCGTGACTTCGGCCTGTTTGGTCTCGACCTTGGCCACGGCCACCGCGGCCTTTGCAGCTTCGGCCTTCTCGACCTTGATGCGATGCAGATCGCCGGAGACGAAGCCTGCGCCGAACGTGAGCGCTAGGCCGACGATGGCCGCAAGCCAGAATCGGGGGTCTAGGAAGCTCATGCGCCCTCCTTCGGCGGGACTTCGGTGGATTTCTTGAGCCACACGCCGGCCGCTGAAGCAGCGAGCGCGCCGCCTACGCCAGTCAGGCCAATGGCGAACTGCGCGCCATCAAAAGCGCCGGTTCGCAGCGTCGTGTATGCGGTCAGCACCAGGAATTCGACGCCGCCGGCCATCGTGATTCCGTACCCGACGACGCGCGCTGGATCAAAGTCACCATTCGGCCCCGTCAGGCAGTCGGAAATAAGGCGCTTGATGGTTGCGAACATGGTTAATCCTTGTGGGCGGCCTTCAATTCGTCAGGCGAGTAGATGAAGCCTGGCATGCGCGGCCACAGCTGGAACGACCAGATCGGCATCGACTCGGCGTGAATGCCGTGCTGCGGCCCGCGGTGGAACTTCTTGTGCAGGATCAGCATGTTTGCCGGGCTATCGACGAACGTCTCAGGTTTGTCCGGATTGAATGCATCCCAGTCGAAGCCGCGGGCGCGCGTGAGTTGAATCACCACCCACAGCAACGACTGTTCGACCGGCCAGAACTCGGCGGTCGGCTTGTCGGTGCTCAGGTCAAGGACGGGCAGGAACTTCCGCTTGCCAGTTGCCACTTCCTTGACCATCTTCCAGTCGACGGCATTCATGAATGCCTCTTCGACAAAGACGTGGTGGTACTCGACCTCTTCTGTCGCGCCGGAGATTGCACACGGCAGTTTTGCGGCGTGGCCCGCGTGCTTCGTGGCCCGGAAGGTGGCCGACTCCGTGCGCGGCGAATGATCTGGATAAAAAACATCCTCTTTCAAAGAATGCGCATACTCGTGTTCTTTATCGGGTGCGGTCATGCTTGGTCCGGTGTCAGGAACAGCTTGCGTTCGGCCTGGCGACGCTTCGTCAGGCCCTTGAGTGGCTTGCCGCCGGCCTTGTCCCACAGCAGGAACTGGTTGGCCGCGCCGGCGTAGTCGCCCGCGTTGAGCTTGCGCAGCAGGGTCGACGAGCGCAGCCGCCCTGCCCCCAGGTTGAAGACGAACGAGGCGAGCGCGTCGAATTGGTTCTGTGTGAGCGGTACGCGCACCGCGCTGGCGATGCCCTGCTCGGTATCGTGCAGATCGTTGCGCAGAAGCGATTCAGCCTGCTGTAGCGAGATCGGTCCGTTGAACATCTCGCCCGGGCGGATCAGGTGGCCGTAGCCGATGGTCGATTTGCCGACGGCATCGAGGTAGGTCGACAGGCGCAGACCCTCCGATTCTTTGATGAGGGCGAGGCCGTTGAGGCCGACTGTTCTGGTCATTTGTCCGCCTTGTTGTCGAGCTTTGATTCGAGACGATCAAAACGCTGAAAGACCGCTTTGATCGTCTCGTTCAATGCATCAATCGCCTTGCTCAACTCGTTCGTTGTCACGTAATGCTCAGCGACGTGGAGCTTGTACGCAGATAGCTCGTCGGATCGGCGCTGCAGCGCCTCGTCGTGCTCCCTCAGCTTCTGGTCCATCTGCCCGACCGAGCGCTTGAGCACCCAGCCCAACACTGCCAAAACACCAGTCGCTGCAGCGCCGCCAATGCCAGCAGCCGTCGTGAAATCCATGGAGATGCCCCCGGAAAAAGAAAAACCGCCCGGAGGCGGTTGGTTGTGTTGTTCTTGACGACGTACCCATTGGGTACTATGATTCAACGCACTGAGCTACGCATTCCGCGCGGTTCGACACTCCGAAAGGAACGCCAACATGAAGAACTTTCTTCGTGCGCTTTTTCGCGCCATCAAGGAATCACGTGCACTACATAGCCCCGACTCCGGAGGATCTGGAGCGCTTGAAAAACGAACTGGGCAAGAGCAGCGGCGAGATGGCCGATCTGTTCTGTCTGGCCAACGGCCGGCAGTGGCGCCGCTATCTTTCGGAAACCAAGAGCAACGGGCGCGACATGAGCATGCCGATGTTGTTCTTCGCCATGGCCCGTCTGGAACTGGACGCCGAGACGCTCAATCGCATCCTCAATCGCATGCGCGAGGTTGGCGCCATCATCGACTTGGATTCTCCCTCGCAGCCTTAGCGGGTATCATCGCCTTCTCCAAGAACAAGAAGGCGACGAAAAACATGGCGCGCGGAATCGCCGCATCCCTGCTCGGGGTGCTTTTGATGACCTGTGCAGGCTGTGGCGGCGGCGATGGCGGCTCCACAGGCGCCACAACCACGGCAACGCCACCCGCTCCCACCAAAGCCGCGGCAGTCTTATCCTTTGATTACACGAAATTCCAAGCCGCCGAACCAATTAACCTCGGCGGATGGTTCTGGTCCGACCAGATCGTGCGAGATGAATCTGTGTTGCCAATCACTGGAAAGAGTGATTACACCCTGCTGCGCGATGTCGTAATTGTTGTCAGTGTTCGCAACCGGCAAACCGAGCAGACCTATACGCCGGGCACGGATTATCTAGTGTCCAACGGGCATCTCATCATCCCGGCCAACTCACAAATTCCAACTGTTCCCACAAACTGGACGAGTACGCCGCCAGATGGCATGACGAACAGCCCCGTACGTGCCGATGGATCACCTATCCGCGTGTCCGATGATTACCAGTACCACCAGATCGCCGTGACGTATGAAGGGAAGGCCTACACCGGAACCTTCTTGGGCAGTGCCGGCGCTCAAAAGACTCTGGCGAAGCTCAATTCTGGTCAGAAGGTGGCGATCACGTATATCGGGGACAGCATCACCTACGGCAGCACGTCCACATGGGCGCTCAACGCCAACCCGCACCAGCATGGGTACGCGGAACTGACAGCCTCACACCTGCAATCGCTCTATCCAAATCAGGTCTATTTCCGCAATAAATCTCTAGCGGGATCAACGGCTGGTTGGGGTGCATACGTCGCGCCATCCGACCTCGCTGATACCCCTTCAGATCTGGTTGTGATCGCCTTTGGCATGAATGACTCGGGTCTGCGCACCAGCCAAGACAGCTTTACCACAAGCCTGCGCGGGATGATTGCGGCTGCGCGAAGCGTAAATCCAGATGTGGAAATCGTGCTGGTTTCGAGTTGGCCCAGCAACCCCGAGTTGTCGCCGCAGAACTGGGATTGCTTCGTGTGGTACTACGGCGCGATCAGTCAAATCGCCAACGACACCCCGGGCGTCTTGGTTGCCAACATGACGTCGCCGACCTGGGATTACATCCTCAAGCGAAAGACGATGTACGACATTTCGAGCAACGGGATGAATCACCCGAGCGATTGGATGGCGACCATTTACGCGCAGGTGGTGCTCAAGTCGATCCTGGGGCTGTGAGCATCAGACGGGCGCCGGCAGCGCCTGTCTAAATTGCGCTGGCAGACTATTGCAGTAGGCAGCATAACGTGCGTCAGAGGTGTCAATAGTGCCCTGATTTGGATAGGCCGTCAGATCCTGCGGCGCGCCGAAATATGCGCAGATCGCTGTTTGTTTCGAATCGGTGAACTGGACATTAATCATCGTCATTTCATCGCCCTCTTAGAACTGATACGCGCTCACGTACACCTGATATGTGGGCGTACCTGATGCAGCCGTTGACACCCAATAAAGGGTCTGCGCGGCAATCAAATCAATCGCATAGTTGCTCGAATATCCAAGGCTTGCCGACGAGATGCCATAGCTGAATGCCTGCAGGCCGGTATTGTTGGCGTCGGAACTCAGATTGAGTGTGACCAAAGCCGTTGCCGAGGTCGTAACGTTGGTTGATCCGCGAACGGATGTCGCATTAAGCGGAGCAGCCGTCGCAATTGAGATAGGGGCAGCACTAGCCTGAGCGGTGCTTGAATTGAATGCCATAATAGTGGGGAACGAAACCCATCGATCTCGCTGCGCCCCGATCTTGAACTGCGAACTCCCGTTCGTCGCCCAAACCGACACCAGCGCGCTCGCCGTGTACCCAGCCGGCATATTCGCCCCACCATACACGTTCCCCTGCAGCGTTGCCGCATTGGTGGCTAGGAGCGCAGCCGTCTGTGTCGTCGGGTTGTAGATCGCATACAGCGCCACATAGCCCGATACTGGAGCCGAGCCGGTATCCATCCCACCCGCACCAGTCGTAGCCAGGTTGATCGTCTTGTTGAACGATGCGAGGCAGTAGCGTAGGCCACCCAGCGCGGTTTCGACGACGATCTCATCGGCCGTCATAGTCGCGGAAGCCGAAGCCGCCGTCACGGACATCTTCAGGTTGCGAGCCGAGCCAATAACGCCAGCCACCTGCCCAAGCTGCGCCGCATGCTGGCTCTGCGTGGCGGGGGAGACTTGCTGTGCTCCACCTGCGCATTCCATGAGCACGGCGATCGGATTGCCGGAATTGATGCCGGTAATCGTCTGCTTCATCAGGATTGCGGTGCCGCCCGCATAGAGTTCCCCACCCTGCAGCGGCTGTAGGCCGAGCCCATAGATGGGGATGGCAGTCAGACCATCGGGCGCATAGGTCGATGCGCCAGTGTTTGCGTTCAGGATCTTGACCTGTTGAACGACGTTGTTGACCCACGTACCCGCGACCAGAGGCGGCGTATTGGCTGCCGCATAAGCGTTCGCCGTTCCCGTGTCCGTCAGCGTGACGGTCGTCTTCGTCGCGTTGCGGATCGCCGTGACGATGTTCGCCTCGAGCGTCGCCGTCGTGCCGTCATCGGTCGAGTTGTTGCCCGAATAGTCTGCGGCGAACTGACCCAGCACGGCCGCCATGATCGAACTCTGCCGCCACGTCTTGTTCATCTGCGCCGAGTTGGCGACGCCCGATTGATAGCCGCCAGACAGAAGCGTCGTGAGCGCAGCGTATGCGGATTGGGAAAGGACGTTTGCGCCGCCGCCGTACGCGAACGGGAGAAAATCATTCGTTGCCATTGAAAGCCCAATAAAAAAGCCGCCCGAAGGCGGCTTGATTGGAAGCGGAAAGGGTTATGCGGCTACGGCCCAAGAACCGACGTCGAATCCTGAGATGTAGGAATTTTCGACGTCAAGGCCAAAGAGCGGCGTGTTGTTCGCCGAGGCGACAAAGTAGTAGTTGACGTGGACGCCTTCTGGCTTCAGGTGCAGATATCCGCCAGAGATCAACGCTCGCGTGACGGCGCTCGGGATGACCCCCGAGATACCGACCGTCATGGTCATGTCGCCGTTGTCCTGAATGAAAATCTGGCTCCCAGACCCAGCAAACAAATTTGCGTAGGCGGCAGCCGCACCCGGAACGGTCCCATCCCATCTGTTCGCCGCGATCTTTGCTCGGATCAGCGTGCGGAACGTCGCATCATCCAACGACACTAGGCCAGCGCTCGGATCAAACGGTCCTTGCCACGATCCTTGATCGAATCCGAGATTGGCCGTGTCCAGCGAGAAATAGACGCTGAGCGGGGTCTTGACCTGGCGCGTAATGCCCGCCCAGAGGCCAACCGCATCAAGCTGTACGCCGATCGCTTGGTCCAGATCGAACGCAGTCGGGATCGACTGCATAACATTGATCTGGTCGACGAAGCACTGGGCAATCGCCGCAACCATTGCCGAATAGCGCGGCTTGGAACTGTGCTCCGACGTGATAAGCCCGGTGTAATCAGAGCTTTGCGCCATTACGTCACCGTGATTGTTACGCTAGAAGATGGCGTGAGCATCTGGCCCGCGTGATTGAATGCCAGCGGAACGTCAGGCGTTCCGGCGCCGCCCGGTCCGTTCAGCGAGAAAGACGTGATGCGGAACGTGTTGTTTCCGGGAACTGCCTTTGCTGCCGCCATCGCCGAATCCCACTCAACCGTGCCGCCAGGGGCGCCACCGATCGCAACTGCGTTGACGTATGCGGCCACCGCATTCTGAATCGCCGTGCCGATGGCCGATGTGTAGCCGGCCAAAGCCTTCAGCGTGATGGCGCATGTGATCGCGTCGTACGTCGGGCGATAGAAATTGATCGGGTGCGGGATGCCATACGCATCCGTCACAGTGATCGTCGTCGTGCCGTAGGTGCCGGTACCGGGTGTTTTCTTCGAGGCAATCGCGTTTGCAATGGCCGTCGAATCACCGCCCTCCACCACCAGATAGATCTTGTTGCCGGGGATGCCGTTTGCATCTGTCGTGCTGGTGTCGTTCTCGTATGGAGTGATGCGCGTGACGCCGGGCACCGCCCACACTGCGCCGACGGTGCCTTCCAGCACTGTGCGTGATGGCAACGCAGTCGACACCGCTTGCCGAGCCTTGAGCTGCGAATCCGTCTCCACCGCAGCGCCGGCCGCAGCCGCGGTCGCGTTCGTCACAGATTGCCAGCCGAGGGTTGGCGTGGCGATCTGATTGACCGTGCCGATGCCCGCCTGAACCGCGCCCGCCGTCTGACATGTTGCCGTCACCGTGATCGTGCCGGCCGCAGGAATCGTTACCGTCGCCGGCAGGTTCCACTTATTGCCGTTCCCGTCCTGCGTCACGCCGTTCGTGATGACGGTTCCGACAGTGCCGCCGATAACCTGATCGACCGTCGAGTTGGTCGGGACATTTCGCGCCAATCCGTTGATCTTGACGACGCTCGACAGGTTGGCGTTCTGCGCGGTGGCAGGCGAGAAGCCGTTGTACCCGGCAATGATTGCAGCGTTCAGATCATTGATCGCTGACGCTTGGATAGCAAGGAACTGATAGTCCTGCGAGTCCGCGCCCAGATAGACATCTGACCCATAGATGCCCTGATATTTTGCAATCAGGTACGCGATGACATCCGAGTAAGCCGGCGCAGTAATCCCGGTCGAACTGATGACCGGCGCAACAGTTGTAATGGTCATATCGTTGTCGAAAGGGTCGTGGTGCCGTACTGCGTATTAATCGTCGCCGTGACTGTCAGCGTGCGTGTGGCCGTGTTGACAGAACTGGAATAGGCCGAAATCTGAACGACCCCAGGTGTACTAAGAATGCGATCCCGGATCGCTGCGTCGTACTGGTCTTGCGTGTACTTGTCGAGGACTTGCGTGGTCCACGGCGTGCCGTCCGTCACATCGAGAAACCACTCGCCAACGAACAACCGAAGGCGCGTAAGAACGGCTTGAGCGACACCATCCGGGGCATTCAGCCAGAAGTCGTTTTGCTGATGGCCCCAGATGTAGTCCCCCGTCGCGGGGTCTTGTTTGCGTACCCTCATAGCGGTGTTCCAGTATTTCCAGTGCCAGTCGTAACGCCGGTATGGCGGTGCGTTTCGTCGATGCGATGCCCGTTTGCCGATACCTGGCCGGTAAAATTGGTATTGCCGCTAATCGACATAGCAGTAGGCGCGCTGTTGACGTTCTGCACATTGATGACACCGCTGATCGTCACCGTTGGCGTCGTGAGATTCATTCCACCAGGGGCCACGACATTGACGATCTTTCCAGTTGGGTCTACCTCAACGTACGTCGAACCGTCGTTGCTGCGAAGCTGGGCTGTGCTCGTGCTGATGCCGCTGATCTTTGTGGCCTGCGAGAAGAACCCAACGAAGGCGAACCCATCCGACAAGTCGTGAATGCGCGACTCCATCGGAGCCTGCACACCCCCGGATTGCCACCATCCATCAATGCAACGCGCAGCGAATACCACCAAGCATTCATCGCCCTTCGCTACTGGAAACGTCAGCGTACAATTGCCGCCGCGGGGAAAGTGCACCGGCACATCCACCAGCAGGGGCATGTTGGCGAACTGCGCCTTACCATCCGGTGTGTGCACAACGCCTTTGATAGCGATCTGCACCGTTGCCGTCACCGCCGAAGCATTGAACGACTGGATAATCCCCGGCATCGCAGTCCATATGCCGGACTGGAGGCCATCCATCGCAACACGCAGGGCTTCTTCCGGGTCGTCGTATCGTTCCCTCGGGTCCAAATCAGCTCCCGCTTGCCACTGCGTTTGTGTAGGTCGATGTCAGTGGTGCCGTGCCATTCACGCCCGCACAGATCATCTCGGTGTAGAAATTCGGCCCCCGCGTGTCGCCCGTCTGGGTCATCGCGTAGACCTTGTAGAACCCATCGTCATCGAGACTTGGGAAATAGTTCGTCGCCGTGTAATCGACGCTCAACTGCGCCTGCTGGATGCTCGCGTTATTGATCTGGATTCGACTGCCCGGCCTGATGTTCGGGTTGAGCAGGCACTTGACGATGATCCCGTCGACTGTTTGCGTTGGCATGCCGACCATGCCGGTATCCGAGGTCAGTACAACGGTCGTGCCAGGCAGATAGCCGCTAATCGGGATCATGCAAAGCCGGCCGTCCTGCACACTCCAATGTGTACCGGATGCGCTTGCTAGGTCGCGCATGTAATCGCGGGCCATTCCATAGCAGACCTTACCGCGCGGGAGCTTTGTTGCCGAAAACTTCGGCGTGTAGCCGGCGTTGACACCGAATATCGCCATCGGCTGAAGTAATGCGTTGTGATAATCGGACTGGCTCCAGCCGGCCGCGAGCGTTGTGTTCACAACGGCCCATCCATACGCCTCGTCACCATCGGCGGCGATGATGTCGATGAATGTGTCGGTCGCGTTCTCGCGGCCTTTTCTGACTTGCTTGATCGACCCGCTGAAAATCTGCCCGAAGTTATCCCCGTATCCAGCCTGCAAGAAAACCTGCTGGAATTCCTTCTGAATGCTTTTTGCCGTTGCATCCGAGACGTTGTAGACGCGGATATTCGTATGCTTCGGACTCTGGGTTGTGGCACTCCACACCGTGAATTTGATGTGCAGATCAGACAGGTCCAGGCCTTTCCCGCTGGCATTCCCCACGATAAGATTGACTTTGCGTAGATATTGTGCGGTCATGCTCTGTCAACTAAAGGGGCAAAATGAATGCACTGAAACTCGTCGGCGCAGCACTTTGCGTCGCTGCGTCTACTGCGTCACTCGCGCAGGAAAAGAACATGCCGGATGCCGAATATTTCGCCGTCATAAAGGCGTGGAAACTGCGTTGCACTGACCTAGCCGTCGCCGAAAATCGGCCATCTCTTCAGATGGCCTGCATCAATGGCGTCATGGCCGGCATCGATGAGGTCGCCGCGCTTGGCAAGGACGACACGATCTCCGCGCAGATGTGGGATACCTGCAAAGCCGAGAGCGGCTTCAACTACTCAAATGATTTCCACGCCTGGGCGGCTTGCATGCGGATTGCCCGCACGCGGCCTGGACTTCGAAACTACTAAGGCGTCACCACGTACAGGTGGGATGTCAGCCCGAGATTCGTATAGGTTGGCGGCGCATCAGCGGCGTCCGTCTGCACCCACAACTCGAAGCCGAACCCCATGTAGTTGTATTGCGCGAGAAGATCCACGCCTGTCACCAATGGGATGCCGCTCACTAGCGGATTTCCATTCGCATCCGCGATATCCAGCACCCAGCCGCCATTCGTCGTGTCCCGCCATTGCAGCGTGAAGGAATACTGCACCCCACGCACAGAGACGAAGAACGTCTGCGATGCAGGCGTGAGCGGTATCTCAAATGTCTGCATCAGTGGTTGAAGAATGATGTGACCGCAGATGCGCCACGGAACAGCAAGCTACTCGCCGTCGTCTGAGGCGTCTTCGTTCCGGTATTAGCGGTCGCTGCGGTCTTTTGCGGATTGGTCATATTCGCCGCCGGCTGCAACTGCGTGGTCGTCGTCTGGACGATGATGACCTCACGACAGTTCAGCGTGACGATCAGCGAGTTTTCCGTCTTCGCATCCGTCGTCGTGCTCAACGACTGGATCAGCATGTTGCTGTACTTCCGTTTCCCGGTCGAAATATTGAATGGGATGCGAGACTTCTGAAGCGTCAACAGATCGTTGTACGTGCTGCGCGAGTAATTGCCGAATTGAAGCGATGCGATTGAAGCGAGGTTGCTATTCGACCACCCGATAGTTATCGTCAGCTCGGCGGGCTTCTTGTATGAGTGATCAGTGATGGCAGCGCCCTGCTCGACCGGGTGATCAGTAATCACCAGTTCGTCGTGATGCCGCTCTTCAATGGTCACGTACAGATGAAACGAGCCGAGCTGAGAATTGATGGATCGCTTCGGGCTGAAAAAGGCGCTGATGAGTTCACCGCCGATCGATGCCCCGATCGCAATGCCGGTTTGCAGAAAGCCACTCATTGCGCCGCCATTTTCATGTTACGCACAAGGCGCTGATTCACGCCCGACTGAGCTTGCGCGACAGCTTGGGCCGTTGCTTGCGGATCTCCAGAGCCCGACACGTGGATGGTCGTGGTTTGGGTCACGACTGGCGCAGCGCCAGGCCCTTGCTGGCCGTTGGCACGAACACCCGATGCAGCCGCGATCTGCTCCGCGCTATAAGGGTTCTTGCCGTTCTCGACCTTAATGATTGCGCCCATCAGGCTCTGAACCACCTTCGGATCGCTCAGATCGAGCGCAGCATTCGCATCAATGCCAAGGCCCTTCGACACACTGCCGATATAGGCCTGAGTATTGTTCTCGCTGGCTGGCGCAAACTTCGAGATGATCGCGCGCACAGAATTGATGCCGCGCGAGCCATACCGGCGAAGCTGATCCGCCAGAGCGCGCAGGCCCTCTTCCGCCGTCTGGAACACAGCGAAGCGTCCATTCGGGCCCGCCTCTTTCGTGGCTCCCGCCTGCCCGACGTAATTCAGATTGCCTGGGTTGTTGTTGCGGATGCCGCGGGGATCGCTTGCAGACCCGCGTGATGCGGGCGGTGCGGCGCGAGGTGAAACCGCTGGGGCTGGTGCCTGGGTTGGCGCCGCGCCACTCGGTTGTTCGGAATCATCTGAGCCGTACTTCTTGCCATTTCCGCTCATGAATTCGCCCACGGCGAATTTCAGGCGCTTCCAATCCTTATGGAAGATGGCATCGACCGCATCAACTGCAGCGATCGCTCGGTACATCATGTCGCCGAGAAGATCCTTCAGCCAACGGATTCCCTCGCCAGCCGCCTTGATGCCGGGCTCCCACTCACCCCAATCGATCAGGCTCTTGCCACCTTCCTTCCAGACCTTGTAGTCGTCATAGAGCGCAAGGATCGCCGTGCCCAGCGCAACAAGCCGGCCGATCGGCGTTGCCAGAAATCCGGCACTAAGCAGTTTCCATGCAACCAGAAGACCGCCGGCCGTTTCGATGAGGATTTTCGTCGTGTCGTCCAGCCCGTTGAACCAATCCACCACCGCGCCGATAGCCTGCATACCTCGCAATGCGAGCGTGCTGATGATGTCGGAAAGCGTCAGAATCCCTTCAACGACCTTCCCGATGATGTTCGCAATCCGGCCGAAGTTTTCAACAAGGGCCTCGCGGAACCGTTTGATGTCTCCCGACATCTTGCCGGACAGAGACGCAGCCACCTTCTGGCTGAGAATCATGAATGCCGACCCGAGTGACCGGATCTGAACCATGAACTCGTGCGATGACTTCGCGGCCTCTTGCGAGTCCAGGCCAGCCTTCGCCAGCATGTCTTTGTAATCGTCGCCGAACTCGCCCATGCCTTCGCGCAGGGCCATCAGGGTCTTTTCATCGATCCCCAACGCCTGTGCATAGGCGTTTGCCCGGTAATAGGGCATGTTGGCGAACTGCTTGCCGAGATCCGACAGAATCTCGGTCGTATCGCGCAGCCGACCATTCGCGTCCTGCGTCTGAACGCCGATGCTTTGGATCAGGCCGGAAGCCCCGGGGCTAGTGCGCATGAAGCGCGCCAGGCTCTCAAGCGAGCCCTTAGCCGCCTCCGCCGTCGAGCCCATTTGAGCCGCCGCGAATCCGAGCGCCTGGATGTTCTCGACTGCCGCGCCAGTGCGCTGCGAGGCGAAATACAACGCCTCCATCTGGTTGGCAATGACCGTGACACTGGCCACAACCGCAGTGGAAGCCGTCTTCACAGCAACGCCGAGTTCAGCGACCTTCAGCGAGGCGCCGAAAACGCCATCAATGAATTTTTTCTGGCCGGACTCGTCAACCTTAAACCCGAGTTTGACGAGGAACTCGCGGATCGTATCGACGTTACCGGACATGCTGATTCTCGTTGTGTCGTTGGGCTAATTGGGTGTTGACTGCCAGCACGTCCAGCGCATCATTCATGAGCGCGATGTCGGCCAAATCTAGCGAGCCGTCCTTCAGGGACTCGTACCGGCACATGCCCTTGACGACCGGCCGCAAAAGCCAATCCAGCCCATCGGGCAGGCTTACCCATTCAATGCCGGTTGCGGGCTCGCCGCTGGGTTCGCGATGAGCCCTTGAATAAAAGGCCCGAGGCTGTCCCAAATGACTTTCGATGCGATCTGCACCATCACGCCGATGTCGATGTCATCGAACATCAGCGAGCCGTTCCAGACCGACGCCCAGTTGTTCTGTTGATTGCGCGATACAACGCCCAGGCAGGCGCTGAATACGTATTCGCAATCCACATCCGACATATCTGCCAGCGCCTGGGCCAGTGGCTCGAATGCCTCAGCCATACCGGCCAAGTCGTCCTTCACCGCATCGCCACGTTCCGAGAACTTCAGGAACATCGGCAACAGCTTGGGGATGATCGGCGCGATCTTGCGCGAAACATGGAGTTGCTTGAACGCATCCAGCTTTTCGGCCCGATACCGATGGCCGGCAATTTCAAATTCGAGTGACATCTCGTGTCCTTGAGATTTGTCCGGTGAAGGAGCGTCGGCAGGCGCTGGACAGGCGCTTTTCGGGAGCTACCCTGAGCCGACGCAAGACCGATCAGTACGTGCCGAGAGCCGAGTCAACCTTGCCGGCATCGAAGGTCCAAGCGATGATGTCGCCGTCCTTCGCATACTTCATGTCCGGCTTTTTCTTGAACGCGCACGATCGAGCGACATGTAGGTCGCCGACTGCCGTGTTCGAGATGGTGATGATGTTGTTGCCCCAAAGCGAACCCGAAATAGACTGGGCGTCATAGGTCGCCATCAGCTTTTGGTTGAGTGGGCTGGTCTTGAGCAGTCGGACAGTCACGGTGCCCGACTTGTCGGCATGCAGGCTGTGCATCACCTCGCCATCAGCGCCGACCGTCATGGTGTTCTTGTCGCCGTTCATGACAATCTCAATGCCCTCTTCGGCATTGGCCGAGCCATAGCCGAGCGAGAAAACGCCAGTCGGCCCAACGAACGTCGCGGTGACGTCCTTAAAGGAATACGCGCTCATGGATTACCTTATCGAGTGACGTTGACGGTGAGCTGGACGCTGTGGATTGCCCCAGCTTCGAGCAGCGCCATTTGGAACGGCACAGACTTGCGAGCCTGGCGGTCGGAGGTCGATTGCGACGAGATCGGCGGGGTGTACACGTAATAGCCCTTCGACAACGTGTCGCCTTGGTTCAGCGCCCCGAAGCCAGCGCTGGTCCAAACGCCCGGGCCTGCGTAGCCGTTGTTCAGCGCGGCGTCGCCAGCCTTTTCCATCACGGCAGCCAGTTGCTGGTTGCCTGCGTCGGTCTGCGGGATCTTCGTCGGGCTCAGATAGAGCGCGTTGTACAGATCCGTTTGCACGCGGTTGCGGAACCAGATCGAGTTGTAGATCGAGTCGATGAAGATGCCGCTCGGCGTGACGCCCGTCTGGATGATGGCCGTCGAGTTGTCGAAGTTGACGAAGTAGTTGTAGCGCTTCGCATCCAGCGCATTCGCCTGCGTCGTGTTCAGCGACTCGGCGACGATGCCCGGCTCCGTCTTGAAATCCAGCGTGATCGTCGTCCGGTTGCCGTTGAAATTCACGGTCAGAAGGCGACCGAGCAGGGATGCCACGGCGTACGGGCTGGTGCTCGAGTACTGCGCGATGCTGTACTTGTAGCCAAGCTGCGCGAGCTGATACCCGAGGTCGCTGGTCTGCGTCGGATCGACCGCGGCAGGTTCCTGCGACGTCGCGCCATACAGGTGCTTCTGGTCCGCTTCGATGAACGCAGCCACGGCCAGATGCTGCATGTTGGTGATGCTCGTGTCAGCGAAGGCGATGCCAAGGAACTGCGTACCGGCATAGCCGATCATTGCCGACACTGCGTCGACCGGCTGCTCTGCGTTCACGCCGTTAGCCGGAACCGATGCAATGCCCGTCACCAAGCCAAGCTGAGTCGAGACGTCCTGACCGCCAGCCGGCGATGTTGCATAGGTCAGCGTCGAGGCATTGACGCCACCAGTCAGCGTCGCCCCGGATACCGTGATGTTGGTCGAAGTCTTCGCCAGCGTGAAAGCGTTGCCAGCCGTGCCGACCGACGCGTACGTGATGGTCGTGACGGCTAGGTTCGTTGAGTACTTGCACTTGGCGATGTTGACGTCAGCAGAGGCTTGCAGGAACGTCTGCAGGTTTGCCGCCGTCTGCGCGGCCGTGCCGCCGATTTGAACCTGATTGCCAGTCGGGGTGCCCGTCACGAACGTAACGACCGTACCGCCGACCGTCACCGTGTCATTATTGGCCGGGACGCCGCTGAACGTGATCGTGCCGCTTGCGGCCGTACCCGCGCCCGTCGACGAACTCGTGATTTCGAAGCGGCTGTAGCCCGCGTTCCACACGCACGAACCCGATGCACCGAGCGCCGTCGAAATGACCGAGGCAACGCCGTTCAGGTTCGTCTGAGCCGTGAAGTCGAGCGCGGTGATGTTCTTCACCGTGCCGTCAATGGTGATGTTGAAACCGCCATTCGAGACGGTCGTCCAGTTGGACATCACCTGTGCAGCAGCTGACAGCAGGCCGCCTTTCAGCTTGGCTGACGTTGCCGCTTTGGCCCAACGACCGACCAGCAGAGTCGAGGGCTGCGGAACTTGCTGGAAGTACAGGCTTGCCGCGAGGTATTCGGGCGCTGTCAGGCCAAAATCCGTGCCAACGGCTGCAGCCGAGGCATACGAACGGAAGCGTTCGCCAGTGTCGATGACCGACGACGCGCCCATGATGAGGCCCGTGTTCAGGTTCGCACCTTGCGCCGCCTGCGGCGACATGTTGATCGTGACGTTGATGAGCCGCGAGACCGGCAGGGTGTTCGCCATGTGGGCGCTCCAAATGAAAAGCCCCGCTCAGTGGCGGGGCTGTCGAAGGGGTGAGTCGGGTTACTGGGAACTGATCGGGCCAGTAACCGTATTGGTCTGGACCGTGCCTTGTGCAGACAGGATGTTGAGCACTGCGTAGCTGCGTGTGATCTTGCGGCGAAACGTCAATTCGACGTCATACCGCCTGATCCATTGCTCGTTGATCAGGTCAGGTGCCGCCCGGATCGGTCCGGTATCGACGTTGTTCATGTCCTGCGCCTTCAGTGCCTCAAGGTTCTGCGGGATAGCCAAGCCATCGGAAAGCAACTGCGCGTACTGCATGGCGGCCGGGCCGTAGAACGACGCCAGCACGTCTATCTGCTCGTGGCGGATGTACGTGTCCGAGCCGTTACCTGCGCCGTTGTGAGTGATTGCTGGCCCATCGTCCAAGGTCTGGACTGCGATGCCGAGTGCGCACCAGTTTGTAAAAGGCTCAGGCTGCTTCGGTGGGTTAGGCTGCCACCGCGGGCGCACCATGTTGCCGGGCAGGCCAGTGATGCCGACGATCATCTGTTGAAAGATCGCCGTCAGCGCATCATCTTCGAGAGGCGGCGACGCCACGGCTGGCGACAAATAGCCGCCAGTGCTGGAATCGTTCGCCATGGGTTAGCCTGAGAGTTGCTTGAGAGTGCAGGTCGCCGACACAAAGCCCTTACCGAACGTCGAATAGTCATTCACGTTCGTCACGGTCCACTGCAGTCCCTGCCAGTTGATGACATCGGCGTCATAGCCCGACTGTCCGTCGATCAGCTTGAACTGCGAGTGGATCGTGATCGTGTCGCTGATGCGCTCGCCTTCTGCGACGCGGTGCAGCACAGAACCGCTCAGGCTCGTCACCACGCCATAGAACGGCGTCGTCGTGGAGGTGATGACCGAATTACCGTCATTGCCGACTGTCTGCGCGTTGCGCGTGACCGTCAGCGTCTTGTCCATGAAATCCGGGTCGAGCAAGACATCGGAAACATCAAGGAACGGCATGATCAGGTTCCTGCGGTGAGGCGCAGCACCGTGCTATTGCCCTGCGTGATGCCAGCCAGCCAAGTGTTCGTGCCAAGCGTGATCGGCAGGCTGTTGTACGGAAGAATCGGCGTGCCGGTATCAACCGTCGCCGCAACCGTATTGCTGGTACCGAGCACAACATACGCCGTCAGCGGGCCGAGGTTCGATACCAAAACCTGTGTCGGCGTGCCTGCAGCGGGAATCTGAACATTGGCCGACGTGGTGCTTACCGGCAGATCGGCCTGGCCGGTCGGTGCGATTGCGGGGAGTGCCATGCCAATCCTGAAATGGAAAAGCCCCGACTCGCGGGGCTTGGTGTTTGGGGTGATGCTGGGTTACTTCTTGCGCAGCACGTATGTGACCGCGTTACGCAAGGAGCCGGTGTTGATCAGCGGCTTGATGCCCGCTGCATCCTGGGCTTCCTGCTCGGTCTTGCCTTGCGCCAACAGCTTCGCGTATTCCTTTTCGCTCTTGCGCATGGACTGCGTTTTACGCCCTCGCCTGCGTTCCGCAACGGTGCGCGGCGACAGCGGGGCGAATGGGCCGTCCGTGATCTTCTGCTTCACGGCGTTCTGCCCGACCATGCCGGCCTGTTTCAGCGCTGTATCAACGCCAGTCTGTGAGCCATCCAGAGCGGATAGCGCGCCCTTTCTCAGCCGCGCCGCAACTTCGTCTTGCACCGAGGCGATGCCGGGCACAAGAAACGGTCGCGCCGGGATGTTGTTCGCCGGCGATCCAGTCTCCATCACATAGCCGATCTGGGCGTTCGTGATGGGCGTGTCAGTGCGCTCGGGTGCGCTATCGGGAATTCCGACGAGCACATCCTTGTTTGCCAGTCCACTGATTGCCTTGATCACGTCGCCTAGCTTGTCGATCGTGATCTTGGCGCTCATGTTGGCGAAGTGCTTCCGTTTGCGTTGCCGATCGTCTGATAGCCGCCAGCGCCCATCGCGCGAGCGATCGTCAGAAATCGCAGGCCATATGAGGTCAATCCCCAAAAGCCCGCATCAGTCAGCGACACGGCACTCGTATCGTAGGACACGGACACCTTATCGACCGACTTGGAGGATGTCGGCCCCTTGATTTCACCAGGGATGCCGCCCACGGTAGATGCTTGTTGATCTCGCGCCGACAGCGCCAGATGATGCGCCGTGACCAGCTCAATGCCGAGGTTGGTCAGTTCCGCCCAGCGCGATGCATTCACCATCGAAGCGGCCAGCGTCAGCCACATATTGACGAGCGTGTCCGGATAGGTCGCCGTGTTGGCGAACTCGGGAAAATCGCTGCGTAGCTGGGCAGATGTGACGGTCATGACTTCTTAGGCCTACCGGGCTTGCGTGGTTCGATGACTTCCACCGTTTCATCGGGAGTCTCGGCGGATTCCGCAACCACCTCCGGAGCATCATACGCCTCCGGTTTGGGTTCGCAATGCGCCAAAACGTACCAATGATCGGCGAGTTCGTCCGGGATTTCCTGCTCGCCCGGAGCGAACTCGTGCCGGCGGTGGTCGTCCGTGATGAGCGCGAAGGCGCTCTTCAAGATGACCTTCGCCATGATTACAGCCCGTCCGCGTAGCCCATCGTGGTGGAGTAGCGAACTTCCACCTGACCGAATCGCGCCCAATAGGTCGTGATCTGGAACAGCGAGCGGTACTCCAGCGGCGTGCGCTGCAGTTCGGTCATCGGGTACTGGACATACTTCTTGTCCTTGTTGTACGCGACCATGCGGTCAACCGTGCCGAGCACGCCTTGCGTACCGCCCACGCCCGCACCAATCAGCCACTTGAGCGGGAGGATTTCCAGCTTCACGCCCGAGCGGGTGGCGATGTTGTTTTCCAGCACGTAGGTCAGGATCGACACGTTGCCGGCGTTCGACACCTTGGCAGCGGCGATGTAGCCGTACTGGGCCGGGGGCAGCATCAGGCGGTTCGGCAGAACCTTCCAGCCGCTGTTGGCCCAGGTCGTCGTCAGGATGTTGTTGACGTCGGTGAGGATTTCATCCGGCGTCTTCTTCGTCCATGCCGAGAAGCCCGATGCGCCGTTCGGCAGCGCCGTCGGCGTCACCGACACGTTGTTGATGAGGCCGGTCACGCTCAGGGTGGAGTCGCCGATATAGACGAGCTGATCCAAGTCCATGTTGCGCTTGAGGTTCATCGCCTCGACCTTCTGCGCATCCACCGGCATGCCCAGCGCCTGGGCCTTCACCAGTTCGGGCACGGTGTACTTGACTTCAGCACCCCACAGGCGCATGGCCTGGCCGGTCTTGCCGATGTCCAGCGAGGGGCCGGCGATGGCGTTGCCCTCGTTCGAAATCCAGTTCAGGCCACCCGGCGTCATGCCGCCAGCCATCGCGAATGCCGAGTTGGTGAACGATGCGATCTCGTCAGCCGGCGAAACGTCGGTGCGGATGTCGATGTCGCGCGACCAGGTGAACTCGACCAGCGGCTCGTTCAGGGTCTGATCCAGACGTTCCAGTTGACCGATCAGGAATGCACCCGTCGAGTCGACCGTCATCTGGTCGTAGGTCATCATGTTGTCGGTCGTGTAGATGCGCTTACGCGACGCCTCTGCGACTTCCCGACGCTTCAGGAATTTTTGAACAGACATGTCCATTGATTTGGGCTCCAGAAAAGCAAAAGCCCCGCCGAAGCGGGGCTATGGGACGTTGTTAAGCGTCAGGGGTTACAGGTTCCAGGCGACTTCGGCGACGCCGTAGGCATCGGCAGGGCCGGTGAAGTAGGTGTTGAACGGCAGGATCACCGTGTTGGCCGTGACCGTGACCGTGAAGCCGTCGCCGGCCACGAATGCGGTGCCGCCGGCGGTGATGGTGAACTGCACTTGGTTCGAGAACGCCACGCCGGTCGTGCCGACAGCGACGAACTTGCCGCTCGGGTCGTAGACTTCAAACTTGGTCGCGGCGACGAAGACGACGTTGTAGGCGCCGGGCTGGGCGGCAGCGAGTGCGCTCAGGGTGCCCAGCGTGCCGTTACCGGTGTTGCCGGCGTAGGCAGCAGAGGCGATGGCGTTGTCGGCTGCGGCTTCGATGCCACCGATCGGCTTACCGGCCGAGGCATTGCCCACACGGACGTAGACCTTGCCGTTCTTGGCTGCTGCGGTAGCGCCATTCAGCGCGACCATGCAGTAGCCGCGAACCAGCACATCCACAACGCCGGAGGTCGGCGGGGTCGAGGTGCCCAGCGGGTCGGTGCCGTTGCCTTGGATCGGATAGGCGCGCAGGTTGAAACCGTAGACCACCGACGCGGGGTCGGCGGCTGCGATCGGCTGTACTTTGCCGTTGACCAGCTTCACCGGCACGCCGAAGGCGGTCGGGTAGGTAGCCGGGTCGATCTGTTGGGTTTCAATGGTGGCCGCTTCCTCGCGTTGGAGGTCGCCGGCGAAACCGGCCGGCATGCGGAAAGTGTAAGCTTGCAACGAAGGCATGTCGGGGTCTCCTTAGACCTTGTACTTCGCCCAGAAATCGGCGTGGATTTGGTTGATGTCCTTGCGGGCGCCGGAATCAGCGGTCGTGGTGCGCACGCCCTTGTTCTTGGCCTTGACCATCTCGGACGCGGCATTGAACGCCATGGCTGCAGCGTCGCAGGTCATCTTCGAGATGTCTGCGTTACCGACAACCGACTTGACGATTGCGGCGTTGTCGTTCGTGAGCGCGCCCTTCAGGGCACGGCGACGCAGAACGCAGATCGAATCCGACGTCTTCTTGCGCTCGGACTTCGCGTCATACGTCGGCAGCTTCACGCCGGGAGCCAGGATCTCGGCGCGGGCCTTGGCATCCTGGAACTCGTCGCGCAGCGAGGCGGAATCGTTGGTCGACTTCTTCTCGGCTTCCTCTTCCGAGTCGTCGGTCATGTCGTCATCAACGTCTTCCTCATCGCCGTCGATGGTGTTCTTGCCAGGCTCCTCAAGCGAATCACCGGTATTTGCGCCTTCCAGCTTCGAAACGCGTTCGCCGATCGCGGCGACCGAATCGGCCACCGATTTAATCGCATCCATGACCTTCGCCATGGGATCGGTCGGCTCGTCTTCATCGTGCGTTTCGTTGCCGCCGATTTTCTCGGCGCCGGGAACGTGGATGTGGATGTCGGGCACGTTCTTGACCATGCCGTCTTCGTCCTGCACCTCTTCGGAGAGCGCCTTTTCGAAGGCTTCCGAGTCGCGCGTCATGAAGAGTTTGCGCAACTTGTCCTTGAGGGACTCGGCGCCTTTCTTTGTTGCCATGGGGGTTGCTCCTTTGGAGGGAAGTGAATCTTGGACGCTGCATGCCTCACCGCACCGAGCGGAACCAGCAAGCATCGCTACGTGATTTCCGACGATGTCGGTCTGTCTCGCGCGTCCAGGCGAAATCTGCGAATAGGCGGCGTCGTATCCATTGGATATTTCACGCAGCCGCTTGGTCTGGACGTCGTGAATCGCGCCCTTATCCATGATGAGAAGGTCCGCCATCAGGAAGTCGCTCATCTCGCCTTCGCCACGGCGGATGTTGTGCGCGGTTCCTTTGGCATAGACAGCCCAGTTGTCGGGGGTGACGGGCTCTCGTGGATGCTCGATCGTGACCGGCACGCCTTCGAATGACGCCATCGACTCGGGATCGAACACATCGTCTTCGTGGCGCTCAACGAGAATGATTCCGTCGTCACCCGGTTCTATGTCGGGCAATTCAATATCGGCGTATTCCTGCACGCCGATCCGAGCGATTGGCACGTCCTGACAGAGCAAAAATCCGGCGACCGTCAGCGATTGTTTCGGGCCGATTTGCTCGGTTGTCAGGATGCCGCTGGCCGTGATTGCGTCTTTCGTGGGAGCGCGCTTACTCACGCAAGCTTTGCATTGGCACGCGTGGGACATTTGGTATGGGCAATAAAAAAGCCCGCATGCGGCGGGCTTGTCATGATCGGTATAACGCTTACAAGAGTTTTCCGTTCTCTTGCGCGAAATCTATTGGGTGCTTTGCGTTTTTTCGCAAATTGCACGACGGGCACAATATCTGGATGTTGGTGATATCGTTGGAGCCGCCGAGTTTGAGCGGGATGATGTGGTCGGCGTGGCGCTCCTTCTTCGTGGAGCGCCCGCACGAAGCGCAACGATAGCGCTGACGCTTATGCAACTCGATTATCTGCTTCGTCGTGTAATTCCCGCCCGCCGCCTTCTTCGCCTTCCGTCGATTCCGCAATGCTACGACGGCATCCGGATTCGCCTGATTCCATTTGCGCCGAGCCTCTTTGACCTTTTCCGGGTTGTTGATTCGATACTGGCGGTCATACTCCAATGCGCGAGCGTGATTTTCCTCCCGCCACACCTTGGCTCTAAGAATCCATGCGTCCCGCCCCATCCTCTCGCGGGCTTCGCGATTCCATTGGGCTACGCGCTCTGGATTAGCGGCCCTGTAAGCGGCAGAATATTCCGCAATCCTTTCTGCATTTGCTTTGCGATATTCTTGCTTCTTCGGCTTCCGAGCAACAGCGCGCTCAGCCTCGCACTGGACGCAGTGAGTGCATTTCGTGAGGCGTGGGGAGATGTGCCCTTTTTTGCAGGGATTCCCGGTGAAATACTGCTTCAGTCCCTGAGCCTTCGCCTCCGCGCGGGACACGACAGGGAATTGAGCTACAATGGCGCCAGCCATGGCCGTGATCCTCGCTTGATCAGGTTGTGGTTAGAGGCCTCGGACGATTCGCAGTCGTTCGGGGCCTCGCTCATTGTAGCGTCAAATCTTTAATCAACCAGCACTGGCTCAAAAAAGCACCTGCAATTGAATATCTGGCCGGGGAACGTCTTGGTTCCATCCGACAGTAATGGCGGATCGCTCAGAGAGAACGTCTTGCCGTTCATCTCGCGGTGCGCTTTTCGCACTGCTCCGTCGCCACTGGTTCGCCATATCGCATGCGTGCAGCCGATGTGCAGGGCTCGCGCTTGTGTCAGGACAGATGCGGTTCTTGCGGTCTCGGTGCGGGCTATGAGCGTCGCGCGCGATGCCGCGACTTCGCCAGATGCCATGATTTCCTTGGCGATCTCGTTGGCGCGAGTCGAGTCCTCCAGCCCCTTGAGGGTCAACTCATGAACACGTTGCGCCGCTTCGCGCGGGATGCTCTGGATCAGCGTGACCTGCTCGGCCAGCAACGCCTTCATCACTTGGCCAGTCGGCGCATTGCGAATCTCTTCACGCAGCCCGCGCGACAATTCCTTCGCCATCATCTGCCATGCCTGCTCATCGCGCAGTGCCACATCCATCAGCATGTTGCTCGCCGTCTGCGTCGCCCAGCCCTTGAGCATGTCGGCGTAGGCGTTCAGCAATTGCTGGATCGTCGGCACCTGGCTGATGTCGCCGGGCTGGAATGGTCGGATGATTGACCCAACCTGTTCAGCAACCTTTCGAAGCTGGCCGGCGTACCGCTGTTCGATCCTGGCTGTCTTGACCGGATTGCGGTCGCGCTTGCGGTCAAGGGTGAGGATCATTTGCGGCGAAACCGTTTCAGCCAACTCAGGGCGCTGCCCGAATCACCGGTCAGGCCGGAGACATCGGGCAAATCCATCTCGCCAGGTGGCGGAGCGTTCTTCTCCTGCTCCTCGGCCTCGGCGATCTCTTCATCCGTGATGTTCCCGAACATGCCAGTCACTGGCGCGGATGCCTTCAATTCCTTCATAGCCGTTGATGGCTTCAGGAGTTGTGCATCTACGGCCTTCGTGATCGCGTCTACCTTCTTTGTCGAGATGTCGGCCTTCTCGGATTCCGGAGCATCGTCCAGCGTGCGGAACGTGAACTGAAAGCCCTCATCCAGCGGCTTCCCGAGCGTCGACATCGACATCACCGACAGCAGGCGCTGCAGCGACGTGCGCAGTTCCTTTTCTTGCTTCTGGTGGACCTTCTCGTGGTACTGACGCCGCGGACCCTCACCGGTATCGCTCAGGCCACTCGGCGATTGACCGAACAGGCGAGACAGCGGGATGCCAGTCGCGCCCGAAAGCTGCTGCGCGAACTGGATCAGTACATCCGGCAGACCAGAAAACGAGTACTGATGCGTAGCGAAATCATCGTCAGCATCAAGAACCGTCATGCCCTCGTTGGTCTGCGCCAGCCGCGTGAACTCGATCTGTGCCTTCAGGCCGGCGAGCGCAGGGCCGCCCATCGCGATGATGTCGCGTAGGCCCTTGACCTTCATCACCCGGAGGTGCGCCTTGTAGACCAGCTGGCCTGCGCCGACCGTCGCGCTGTCAAACGATATCAAGCGATCCCACAGCGGTTCAATGACCGACAGGCCCCAGCCGTTCTCAGCAACGCGTTGATAGAACGGCAGGTCTTCACCATCCAATCGAATCACACGCGAATAGTGGATATTGGCCTTCGGGATCGCTGCGTAGTCCGCGATGACGTTGTAGAAGACCGGTCGCCCCATGTCGGGGCCATATTCCGTCACAACATCACCAACGGGCGGCGAGATCATCCAGCGGTCAAGAACAAGCAGGCCCTTGAACTGCCCTTTCGCTACCGTTTCCGGGCGCAGCGGCGTTGAAAGATCTTGTCCCTCAATCAGCATCACGGCCAGAGAGCCGCCATACAACCGCGCCCACTTGCCGTTCTCGCACAGACGATCCCAGATGCCCAGGCTCGTCATGTCGTTCTCGAGCGCGGTGATCTCATCCGGATCGATGCCCGACATTTCGATCCCGCAGCGGGTCATATCCTCAGGGATGGCGTCAACGGCAGCGCGGACAATCCAGCTCGACCGATACGCCGCCTCCATCTGGATGCGGTTACGGCTCTGGTAGGAGAGCGTGTATTGCGAGGCCGAGGCCTGGTTGTTGGTGCCCCACCCTAGCTGCGCCTGCGCATTGGTAAAGCTGTCGCGCGTCTGCGTCACGCCAGAACGATTGTTTCGACGTGACTTTGCCACTTGATGGTTTCCTTAACCGGCCAGTTTGGCCCACACATCCAAATTGTTGCCGCCAGGTGCGTAGCACATGACGAATGCGTCAGCGAGGTTGGGCGAGGCGATCTCGCGCTTGGCGAGATCCTTCTTGCTCTCCACTTTCACGCGGCCGTTGTTGTCGTAGTCGCGCTTGGGCGTTGCCAGTTCATCGATCAGGCGGTCCAGATGCGGACAGTCCGATGCAATGCTGATGAGCTTGTCATCCGTGAATTGCTGCCCGCGGCGAATGGCGTTGAACGTGTTGCGGAACCGGTCGGCCAGCATCCACCAAGCTTGCGCCTTCAGATTGGCAAACATGTCCTTGTTCTTCACGTTCGGCTGGTAGTCGCGCTCAGGCTCCCACACGGCCGCGCCCGCGTTGAACTTCTCGTAGCGCACCGGGAATCGGTCGGGCGATGTCTCGTTGACTTCCTTGAACTTCGCGCCGGCAGAGGCGCCGACGCCGATCGAGTCGTAGATGATCTGGGCGTCGCGCTCTTTCGCGGCGGCGTATGTGCGGCCGCAGGACTTCAGCAGCTCATCCTCGCCGGCCTTCCACTCGTCCAACCAGGAAACGACCGAGCCATGTGCAAACACATTGGCACACTTGTCCGCGCCAGAATCCGCGACGTCGAAGCCGATTCGCTTGGCGCCGGATGCCTCAAAGCCGAGAGCCTTGTGCGCATCAAGCGCGGCCATGATCCATGAGCGCTTGATGATCGAACTATCGTCGTCATCCTTTGGCACACCCAGATAGATGTGCGCATGCTCGTCTTCGTCTTCGGCCTTGGCGGCATCGATGACGGCAAGCATGGTCTCGGAGAGAAACGAGTTCTCGTCGTAATTGATCCGACGGACGAGCGTGCCAGGCGGCGGATTGACGACGAACCGCTTGTAGACGAAATCAGTCGCAAGCCGCGGGTTGAAGACGATCCAAACCTGTGAGCCTTGCTTTCGAATCGTCGCCTCAAGAATCTTCCACTGATCCTCAGTGAGGTTGTGGCCTTCCTCGATCCAGAGGACGTCAATGCCCTCCAACGACTTGATTTCATCAATCGAGCGCCAGAGACCGTAGAACAGGAACTCAGCGCCCGTTTTGCGCCCGATGATCTTGTTGTCGAGCACCCGAAACTGGCTATTCAGCCCGAATCGGTCAATCTGGTGCTTGAGGAGGGTATAGACCGACTCCTCAATCTTGTTCTGAAACTGCCGGACGCAGAGAAAGCGCAGCTTGGCGTTGCTCGCCAGATATGTCGCGAACCCCGCGGCATCCCACGACTTCGAAGATGCCCGGCCGCCATAAAGAACGCGGTTGCGAACCGGTCGGCCGTTGACTGTCTTAGCGCCCCAGAATTCACGCAGCGCCGGATTCAACGTCGGTCGGCTAGTTTGCTCCATAGAAGTGATCAAGGTTGGTCGGGACATCTTCGCCGCCGCCATCCTCTCCGACCTTCAGCCCGTAGGCTTCGCGCTCCAGCCCGATGAGATTCTTCAACGTTTCGGCGAGCTTCTTCATGCCGTCGATGCGGCCAGGCGTCGAAATGATCTTCTGGTACAGATCGTTCAGGCGGTCCATGCCCTTGTCGTCCGGGGCACGCAGCAGTTCGCCCAGCTTCTCGAACAAGTCCAGATTGCCGGTCTGCTGCTCCAACTCACCGAGCAGCGCCATCGCCAAGGTCCGCGACCGGCTAATGTCCTTCCGGTGCGAGAGACGGATATTGGCGATGACCTCGGCGTTGGCCTCAACAATGAGGCGATCCGAGTTCGCGCTTTCCGTGCGAACCTGACTGCGAACCTCGGCCGTGCGAACCAGCGCTTCGGCCTTGTCCTGTATGCGTTTGCTGAGATCGCGCGCCCAACCATCTCGGGCTGCTCGCTTGCGGATCGCGGTATCGGTAATTCCGTGCTGAGCGGCAACTTCCCGGATCGACAAAACGCCGGCCCGGTATTCCGCCTCAATGCGCTCCCAGTCCGGCGCGGCTTTCTTTGGCTGCGCCATTTTGATTCCCATGTATTGCTCTTAGAAGTGAGGGCTGGAATTGAACCAGCGCCCTAGGGTTCTGGCGGATGGCCATATGCCCCATGCTCTCGAATCACTGAGCTACCCCACTTCTGAGAGCAGCTAGTCACACGCTTGGTACAGAAACCAGCCGAGCCCGAACGCCCCTCTTGATCCGCTCGCCGACGCGCTCCATGTCCGGCTTCACGCCAAGGTGGGTCAGCAGGATCAGCGCGCGGATATACCAGCGCACCCACCAGGCGACAGAAACCTCTGCCTTGATAGACTCGATTGGCATAGTCACGCCTTTGGCTCGCGCTCAATCGTTGCATCGCTGTCCATAATCACTTCTGCACCCCATCCGGGTGCAAACACCCTTCTCGCCCAATCTCCCCGACCACCTCGTCTTCCCCCTCCTGGTCATACAGGAGCGGCAAAACAGCGTGCGAGCTGTAACCGGGGATGCTCTCGTCATCCTGGAAGGTGCGTTGTGGCCGGGACATGCTGGAATAGAAAACGGCTCGATCAGCACGAGCCAAATCGCGCAGAGCGCGAGGGGAGGACTGGTTGCGGCAAGTGGAATCGAACCACTGACCATCGGGTTATGAGCCCGTTGCGCTACCGCTGCGCCATACCGCAATAACTGGCTGCCAAGGGTGGGATCGAACCACCGGCCAGTGCATTAACAGTGCACCGCTCTACCAACTGAGCTACATGGCAATAATCTGGCGCCCCATGGGAGGATCGAACCCGAATTCCCACTAGACAGGCGGGCACTCTGACCGCTGAGTTAATGAGGCGAAAAAGGTTGAGGGAATCCACTAGCTCCTGCCTCCAATGGCTGACGGGCTGCGTGGCGGCGGGAATTGCGTCTTTCGGTCGGCAACCTTGCCGACGCCGCATTAGGCGTTGCACCCTACGGCGATATGCGCGCTTCCCGGCTGTTACCCTCAAGACAAGGCCCGTCGCCCAGCGGGTCATGACTCCGCATCGGCACAGGGGCACTTCCGGACGATCCCCGCGCAGACCTTGTCTTGAAGGTGCCGGTCTTTCCCGACTGTCACGGCTTGAACGCGCGCCCCTTGAGGCACCCGAACTACGTGTTCCGTCACACATCTCTTTGAGCAGCCGGTTACGTTCTCCGGCGTGCCATCCCGGCACCGTCAGCTCTCTGTGCGCACAGATTCGCCGGGGTTCGCTATCTCACCGGCTAGAGCATGGTGGCCGCGCGCACGCAGCCAGCACCTCATCCAATCGCCGCGACCCGTGCGAAGCGTGTTCGCGTTCAACGGCGCTGGCCGCAGTTTCGGCGATTGGATGAAGCGCCTCGCTAGAGGCAGTGTGCGCTTTGCGCAACGCATGTGCGAATACAGTTGCTTTCTGCTAATGCATTATCTATAGTCGCACGCATCAGCAGGCTAATTAGCAGATTCGCCGGATTCCCCGGCAGGGAGATGATCAGTGACGAATAGCGCGCATCAAGAACTCAGCGCCAGGCAGCATCGAGCGCCCGGAGATACAGATAGAAGAGTTTGAGCGCGACTCCTTAAACCGGCGCAGGGGTCGCGTAGAACGGGGATGGAGCGGCCCCACGTATCTGAGGACACGAGGACTCTCTTAAAATAAGGGATAGTCTTGTGCCTATCAGTAAGCCTAGTCATTACGTGGAAAGCATCGAAATTCTGACCGAGCCGGAGCGCCGTCGGCGGCGCACGGCGCAAGAAAAAATCGCCATCGTGCAGGAAACATTGGAGCCGGGAGCATCGGTGTCGGCCGTTGCACGTCGGCACGGCGTCAACGCCAACCAAGTGTTTGGCTGGCGCAAGCAATACCAGGAAGGCAGTCTGGCGGCGGTGAAGGCAGGCGAAACCGTTGTGCCGGCATCTGAGCTGGCCGCCGCCATCAAGGAAATCAAGGAACTGCAACGGCTACTCGGGAAGAAGACGCTGGAGGTCGAAATCCTGAAAGAAGCCGTGGAATGGGGCCGTTCAAAAAACCTGATTGCGCGCTCGCCCTTGCTGCCGGGGGACGACCGATGAAGACGGTCTGCGAAGTTCTCGGCGTGGCGCGCTCTGCCGTGGCGGTGAAGCGAGCTCGCTCGTCCGACTGGCGCGATGGTCGCCGTGCCCGCGTGACCAACGATGCCGGGCTGGTCGAGGAGATTCAGGCCCATGTGGCGCACCTTCCCACCTACGGCTACCGCCGTGTCTGGGCGCTGCTGCGCCGCAGTCGGGAGCAGAGCGGTGCGCCGTGCATCAACGTCAAGCGCGTGTATCGGGTCATGCGGGAGCATCAGTTGCTGCTGCGCCGCCCTGGCGTGCGGCGAGATAAGCGGCGACATGACGGTCGCGTTGCGGTGGACCGCAGCAACACCCGCTGGTGCTCCGATGGCTTCGAGTTCCGGTGCGACGATGGTACGCCGCTGCGCGTGACGTTTGCGCTGGACTGCTGCGACCGCGAGGCGATTAGCTGGGCAGCAACGACCGGCGGGCATAGCGGTGATGTGGTGCGCGACGTGATGCTGGCCGCCGTCGAACAGCGCTTCGGCACCACGCAGGCCGCGCAGCCCATTGAATGGCTGACGGACAACGGCTCGGCCTACATCGACCACCGCACGCGCAGCTTCGCTCGCGAACTGGGTCTTGAGCCGCTGACCACACCGGTCCGTTCGCCGCAGAGCAATGGCATGGCGGAATCGTTCGTGAAGACCATGAAGCACAATTACGTCGCCTATATGGACAAGTCTGACGCACCAACAGCGCTCTCGCGTCTGGCAATCGCGTTTGAACACTACAATGAGCGCCACCCGCACAAAGCCCTGAAATACCGCTCGCCTCGCGAGTTCAGGCGTAATGCGGTGTCATCAACCTAACGGTGTCCGCGTGTCCTGAGTTACAGGGGCAACTCCAGGGGATGCTCAGCGCCGGGCGGAGGAAAACGCGACCCCACCACAGAGTGGGGTTTTGTTTTGTTTTAAGCAGATATTACAAACGTGCAGCACGGGCGCACCAAGAACGAGCGTAGAGTCAATTTCTAGGCTCAGAAACGCAAAGAGCCCGAACGATATCGGGCTCTTTTGGGGAATGTCTCTTCGCTGCCGGCAAAGCAACTTCTAACCTACACAAATACTAGCGCATACGGCGCACATAGTCAAGCATTTTGCGAATGCATTCGCATCATGTGCCTGAAAAAAGGAGTTCGACTCTCCTTTTCAGTTCGCCGATGATCCCGATGGCGTTGCCAAGATTGCTCGTCTTGGCAAGCGCCCCCATCAGCTTGTACCCCACCTCACCGTCATCTCTCACGTAAGAGATGACGACACCTCTGATCCGCCCAGCTTCGAGATCGTCTGCGATTTCCCTCAGCTGCTCGCTGGGGTCTTCACTTGCGCCGCCTCGGAAGAGGGGAAACACTTTGGCTTTTGCTTGTTGCTGCATTGTCTTTTAGGGTTACTACCCCCTCCTTGTCTGTACTGTCTGATTGATCGGCTAAGTCGATATGGCCCAGAGAACCTTCCCGCTCTGCACTATCCACCAAATCAAGAACTTCGACTAGGGAATGAAGCCGAGAAGTTGTCATCTCAATCATTTTGTCGTACAGAAACCGCGCGACCATAAGGTGCTGCTGGGTGACATGTGACTCATCCATCCACCCGTATGGCTTCCCCATCCCACTCTCCAGGCGTCGCGCCACATCATTCCCTATGTTGCGAGCCGGTAGCTTGCTGGTGCACTGAGACAGGTAATTTTCCTTGGTGCCGGCCATCTCCGCCAACTTGGCGAGGCTCCCGGCCTCGCGCTCCAGGATGCGGACATTCATGCGGCGGATGGTGCTGATATCCATACCCCTCGTCTTTCCTTGCCCAAAACTAGGCCAGCGCGCCGCGGTAGATCCTCCAGCGCGCGCGTCGTCAGGATTGTTGCGAATATTTTTGATGTCCATTCCAGAATTTTAGGGGCTGCCCATCCGTTGTCAATGCATGTGCGCAATGCCAATGCTCCAGCGTGCTAATATATTGGCATCTTCACAACGGAGGGAGAACCTCATGAATCTGTCTGAATGGCTTGTCGCCACTACAACCGCGAACAAAGCGCCCATCAGCAAAGAGGAGCGCGCAAGACGCCATGCGGAGAGAGCGCGGGTATTGAAAAAGGCCGATACAACCCTCGGCACTCTGCTCGTCAGCAAGTGCCGCAACAAGATCGGAATCAAGCTGGCACGGCGTTTGGAGAAGGCCACCAAGGGCACTAGCGCTGAGTTCAAGGTCGCGGATCAGATGCCCGAGCTTGTCCTAAAGAAGTAATCAAAAAATTTGTCGCCAGTGCGAATGTATTCGCCCAAAATTGCTGGCTTCATATCTTCGCGGGCGGCTTCGGCCGCCGCTATTTGCATGATTGGGGGTAATCCCATGAAAAGAGACCTATTCAACCCGAAGCCGGAGCTGCATGCCCAGCAGGACGCCATGGCACGCAACATCGTCAAGCTGAAGTCCAAGGGCGCAAAGCAGGCCCAGGTACACACCTTGTGCCAGTCGCTGGCGGCGATGCTTCGGGCGAAAGGGGCGCGGTAATGGCCCCTGCTCGCGTCGATACTTTACCCACACATAACCCACTGGGTTTTTTGTGGGTATGCGAAACAAATCCCAGACCGGTGGCGAGATGAAGTATTTCAGCAAAAACGTCGGGGATTTTTCCAGCGCAACGCGCCACCTGAATCTGACCGAGAGAGGTGCGTACAACGATCTGGTGGACTACTACTACGCCACCGAAAAGGCGCTGCCGTCTGATCTCGAAACGCTGTGCCGCATCGCCGGCGCACTCTCGGAACTTGAGCGCGAAGCGGTTCGCAAAGTCGCGTCGGAGTTCTTCGAGGTGGCCGACGGCAGACTGTTTCAGGAAAAGATTGAGGAGCAGATTGCCGCGTATCGCAAGCAGGTCGAGAAGAACCGGATCAACGGAAAATCCGGCGGTCGCCCTCCGAAGAAGAAGCCCAACGAAAACCCAGTGGGTTTCCCCTCGGATACCCAAGAGGAACCCAAACCAAAAGCTATTCAGTATCCAGTAACCAGTAACCATGTAAACAACCCCCCTAACCCCCCATCGCCTAGCGGCGACGAGGGGGATGCCTCCCCTTCTGCAAAGAAACCAAAGCGAGAACGCAAAACACGTGTCTCGCTCAAGACCTTCATTGAGCGCTGCGCGCAGGCTGGGGAAAAGGCGATCAGCGAGTACAAGCCCCTCATCGACTACGTAGAGGCCACTGGGCTGCCGATGGAGTTCGTCCAGCTCTGCTGGGAGTCGTTCAAAGAAGAGCACCTAGGCGAGGGCGAAAAGGCTTCTCGCATGCAGGCCAACTGGCGCCAGCACCTCCTGAACTACGTGAAGAAGGGCTATTACAAGCTCTGGTACGCCAAGCCTGATGGCTCGTACGAACTCACGACGCAAGGCATTCAAGCCAAGACCTACCACGCAAAGAAGGCCGCATGAGCCACACCGACACTCGGGACGTTCCCCATTCCATCGAAGCCGAGCAATCCATCCTCGGCGCCCTGCTGCTCGACAACGACGCGATCGACCGCGTAGAAGGCCTGGGCCGCGAGCACTTCTACCGCGCCGACCATGCTGCGGTCTTTGGTGCCATCTGCGAACTCATAACTGCCGGCCAGCCTGCCGACGTTGTGACGGTCTATGAGCGATTCGCCGCCAAAGGTGATGCGGAGCACATCGGTGGACTGTCCTACCTGAACGCGCTGGCGCAATCGACGCCCAGCTCTGCCAACATCAAGCGCTATTCCGCGATGGTGCGTGACAAGGCCGTCAAGCGCCAGCTCCTGGCCTTGGCCGCCGACGTGCCCGAGATGGTGACGGGTGCGGATGAGGCGCGGATTGTGGTCGATCGCATCCAGTCCAAGCTCGAGAACCTGGCGCAAGAGCGCGTCAAGAGCGAGCCGATCAAGGCGAGCGATGACCTGGGCAACTACATCGACCGGCTGCAGGAAGCTTCCGAGGGCAAGATCAAGGCGATCCCGACCGGTTTCCGTGACCTTGACGACAAGCTCGGCGGCGGCATGCGCGGCGGCGAATTGATCATTGCGGCCGGCCGCCCGGCCATGGGCAAGACGGCATTCGCGCTCGGCATTGCCCGCAACGTGGCGATCGACTACAGCGCCCTTGTGCTCTCCATGGAAATGCCCCGCGATCAACTGCATGATCGGAACATCGCTGCGCTGGGCCGTATCCACATGCAGCATCTGCGGCAGCCGGAAAAGATGACCGATGAGGATTGGCAGCGCTTCACGGTCGCGGCGCACAAGATCACGGATCTGAATCTGTACCTGGACGATCAGCCGGCACTCACGCTGCTGGAGGTTCGCAGCAAGGCCCGCACCGTGAAGCGCAAGCACGGGCTCAACCTGCTGGTAGTCGACTATCTCGGCCTTATGACTGGCGGCCCGAGCGAGAACCGCAACCAGGAAGTCGGCAGCTATTCGCGCGGCCTGAAAGCCTTGGCAAAGGAACTCGACATTCCCATCATCGCGCTGGCCCAGCTCAACCGCGGACTAGAGAACAGAGCCGATAAGCGCCCCGGCATGGCCGACCTGCGAGACTCCGGCGAAATCGAACAGGACGCGGACACGATCATGTTCCTGTACCGCGATGAGGTCTACGACCCGAACAGCCAAGCCAAGGGCATCTGCGAGGTTCTGATCGGCAAGCAGCGCCAAGGTGAGACGGGCATGGTGCCGCTGGCCTATCAGGGCGAGCACACGGCATTCCATGACCTGCAGCGGGGGTACACGCCGCCAGCCGCTCCGAGACGAGCAAAGGGATTGGTTGACTAATGCAAAAACCACTACCCATCTGCCCAAGTTTTATCTATACTGCGAATGTCTTCGCATAGTGCTAATTACTTCGCTATGCCTGAATGCATCGACTGCAAGAGTTGCGACATGAAGGCCGACAAAGACCAAGCGCGCGCCGGTTCCGGTCACTGCGACTTCGAGCCGATGGTCGGCAGGTTCGTGAACGTGACGTGGCCGCGTGACTGCGAGAAGTTCGATGCGTTGCCCGCCGAGCAATCTCAGGCGCGGCGTGATTGGTTGAGGGGAAAACGGTGATGGGAACGACAAGAAAGCCGCGCAAGGCGTACCGGCCGCTCGCACAGAAGCAAGCGACGCGTGCCTTGGAATCTGCCCGTGCATCGCAGATGCAGGACGGCGACGCTGATCTCTTTCGCCTCGCTGTGCTCTCCGCGCTGGATGCCATCAGCAAGGGACTTGGCGCCGCTAGCGACTGGAACACGATCGCTAGCGCCATGAACCACGCGCTGGAACTCACCCGCACCGGCGTAGGCGAAGAAATCATGCCGGTCCTGCTGGCGGCGAACGACGGAATGATGCGCACCCGCGAACGCTTCGAGCGCACCGGTCGCCTCGGCTTCGACGGTGACGCGATCCGCGACATCCGCGAAGCACTCGACCTTTGGTTCGATCAACTGATGCTCTGCACCGTCGGCCAAGTCGATGCAGCAACGCGACAAGTTCGCAAACGCACGGAGATGGCCGCCGCATGAGAGCCCCAGCAGAAAAGCCCCGCGCCGTCCGCATGGTTCAGCTTGTCCACGACCTGACCCTGCGCGCTGGCGAGCAGTTCACGATTGACGATCTCGTCCATCTCTTCAAATCGACGCCCGCACGTCTTGAACGGTTGTGCAACAAGGCCGTCGACAACTTCCAACTCCGCACAGGCCGCAACACTGCCGGCCACCGCGTCTACTGGGCCATGACCCCGGCCGAGCGCGACCGCTCGCACCGCTACGGCATCCCCGACGGCGATCTCACGGGCTACACCGACTACCTGTATTCGAAATGGCGCCTGTGTGAAGGCGTGCCTTGGGGGCGGTGATGACGATGATCCGCCATTTCCAGCGCAACGCCACCGGTCGCGATCTGGCCGTTGGAGATATCCATGGTTGCTTTAGCCGCCGGCAAGCGCATCTCGACACCATCGGCTTCAATCCAGCATGCGACCGCTTGTTCAGCGTCGGCGATCTGGTTGATCGCGGCCCCGAGTCGGACCTCGCGCTGGAGTGGCTGGATAAGCCATGGTTCCATGCCGTTCGCGGCAACCACGAAGACATGGCGATCCGCTGGCCGCGCGGAAACATGGATGCGACGAACTACACCATGAACGGTGGTGCGTGGAACGTGAGCAACCCGCCTGCGGTGCGGCAGTTGTTCGCCGACTACTTCTCTGCCCTGCCGCTCGCGCTGGACGTGGAGACGTCGGGCGGCTTGGTGGGCATCGTCCACGCCGAATGCCCCTTCCCGTCATGGCAAGACTTCATCGAAGTTCTGGGGACGCCGGAACTGTCGAACTCGCTGCGCAAGGCAATCATCGAAGCCGCCTTGTGGTCACGCGAGCGCATCACCGCCATGGAAGTTGAATCGGTCGCTGGCGTTCGCGCCGTAGTTGTCGGTCACACGCCGGTCGAGCGCTTCACGAGCCTCGGCAACACCTTCTACATCGACACGGGCGCCGTCTTCCGTGGTCGCGATTTCACGATCCTTGATCTCGAAACGCTGCGCCCGGTAGACCTGGGCAAGCGACTTGAATGGGAGGCCGCATGAACAACCCAGCTCTATCCCTTCACCTCATCGACCAACTGCGCGAAGAAGGAATGCAAGCCGCGCGACATGGGCTGCCGTTCAAGGCGAATCCGCACCCCTATGGGTCGGCAGAGGCCCGTGAATGGGATTACGGGTATCTGGGCGGCATGCGGCCCGAGGAAGAAGTCGAATGAGCGCGAGCATGCATACCCAAAACATCGGCGACGTTCACTCCGACGCTCGCGGTTCTGGCGCCAGATACAACGCTGGCAAGGCGGCGCTTGAACTCATTCCGCTGCGCCTGATCGCCGAGCAGCAGCGTCGAGCACGTGGCGGCGTGGCATACGTTGATGCGCTGTTCGCCTTGGCTCGCTTCCAAGAGGGCGGCACGGCAGACGACCTGCATGCGGCAATCGATGCTGTCGGGCCGGCATGGGAAGAGTGCGCCGCCGTCTTTGACTACGGGCGCGCGAAATACGCGGAATGGAACTGGGCCAAGGGCATGCCCTGGAGCGTTCCGCTCGCATGTGCTGTGCGCCATCTATTCCTCGGAATGATGACCGGCGAGATGCTGGACGCCGAATCCCAAAAGCCCCATCGCGGCCACTTCCTGTGCAACGTCGTAATGTTGCTGACGTACCTCCGCACCTACCCGGAAGGTGACGACCGGCCCATCAAATGGCTCGGCCAGCGTGATGGCATGGCCGAGCACGCAGCCCGCGAAACCGATGCGCGCCTGATCGCCGAATCGAATGCGATGGCCGGTCTTCCTCCAATTTCTCCGGTGGCCTGAATGCAATCCAAACGTCTGAACATCGCAGTTGATCGATTGAGAGAGTTATTGGACTACTGCCCAGAAACGGGCGTATTTCGATGGAAGGTTAAACGGTCTCGCTCTGCGCAAGCACATAGCATCGCCGGAACCGTGAACGAGCAGGGCTACATCCTAATCACGGTCGATCGTTCAATACATCGTGCGCATCGCCTCGCCTGGGTCTATATCCACGGAAGTGCCCCATGTGGCGATATCGACCATATCAACGGTATTCGGTCGGACAACCGAATTTGCAACCTCCGCGATGTCAGCCACACAGTGAATTTGCAGAACCGTAAAGGCGCAACGGTATCCAGCAAATCAGGGATTTTGGGTGTGCGGAAACACCGGGCATGCGACAAGTGGGAGGCTCGCATCAAGGTAGCCGGGAAACAGCGGTACTTGGGGTTATATGAAACCGCCGAAGAGGCGCGTGAAGCCTATCTTTCTGCAAAACGACAGTTCCACGCGGGTAACACGCTATGACGCAATCTCGCCTTGGCTCGTTTTATGAAGCCATCATTAATGTGGTGATTGGATTTTCAATCAACTACTTCGCCAATTTGGTGATTTTTCCCTTCTTTGGCCTCCACATCTCGCCCGGCGCGAACTTCATGATGGGGCTCATCTACACGGCGATCTCCATCGTCCGCTCGTATTGCATCAGGCGGTGGTTCAACGCGCGCCTGCAGGCGGCCGCGCAGCGACTGGCGGCTATCTCGGGGGAGAAGGTCGCTTGAGAAAGTACCGCAACGTCAAGGTGACGACCGAGGCCGGCACGTTCGACAGCAAGCGCGAGCACGCCCGCTACTTGGAACTGCTGATGATGCAGCGCCAACGGTCGATCAGCAATCTGCGCCGCCAAGTTGAGTACATCCTGATCCCCTCGCAGCGCGACGCCAACGGAAAGGCGATCCGGGCCGTGAAGTACATCGCCGATTTCGTCTATGACATGGGCGGCAAGCAGATCGTCGAGGATGTAAAAGGCGTGCGCACCAAGGACTTCATCCTCAAGGCAAAGCTGATGCTGCACGTACATGGCATCACCGTGAAGGAGTCGAAATGACCGCGACCATCTACACCCTGAACATCCACCAAAAGAATCCCGAGGAAGCGTTGCGCGAGGGGATCGTCAAGCACGTCTGCGGGGGCGCCCTTTTCCGGTTGACTGTTGAGGGCAACGTGTACTGCGCTAGGTGCTCGGAGGCGGTAAGCAGCCTGGAGGTGAAGGACCGCAGCGAGACGGTGGACAGTGCGGCATGACAACCCTCGCCCTCCCCACCGTAGAAGACGAAGGCGCCCTAGCCTTCCAAATCGGCCGTCGCCTGCATATCTACCGGCCCTACGGCTTTGCATTCTGCCTGTACAAGTTTGGCTCCGTGCCGCATGACAAGTGGGTGCGCGGGTACACGCGGATTTTTGAGGCTGTCAGCAGATGAGCGCCGCCCCTCTGTACCGTGAGTTCGTGCTGAAAGGCCCGTCTGTCTGGGCCAGGTTCGTGGCGCTTGTCAAAGAGAATGCAAAGGCGTTCGCCGACAAGGGCGAGCCACTGCGCATCATCCTCACTAGCGAAGAGAAGAAGCGGAACAACGAACAGAACCGGTTCTATTGGGGCGTCGTATTGCGCGACATCGTAGAACAGGCATGGGTCAACGGGCGCCAGTTCGACAAGGACACATGGCATGAGTACTTCGCGCGGATGTACGGCGTCTGCGATGAGGTGACGCTGCCAAACAGCGAAATCATTAGCCGACGCAAGAGCACTACGCAGATGAGCGTGGGCGAGTTCTCAGCATACACCGCAGCCGTACAGGCCTACGCGGCGAACAACCTGGGGGTGACTTTCGAATGAAGGATTGGAAATTCTTTGTGCTGGTGTCCATCGCCTATGTGTCGCCGAAGATGTCAAACGGCGCAGCGCTTGTCTGCTCGCTAGTTGCGATGGCCTTGGCTGCGCTCAGCTACTGGGAAGAGCGGGGCGATTAATGACCTACAGATCGGAGGCCCTGCGCCGCGCCGTCGCTTCCCTCCCCTGCGTCTGCTGCGGTCGACAAGGCGCGACACAAGCCGCCCACGCGAATCTGTCGTGCTTCGGCAAGGGCATGGGTCACAAGGCAAGCGACGCTGCGCTCATGGCGCTATGCCTGGTGTGTCACGCCGAACTTGACCAAGGCAAGACCATGACCAAGGCCGAGAAGCGGGACAAGCAGATGGAATGGATTGCCAAGACCAGCGTTGCGCTGATTGAGGCTGGATTGCTTGAGGTGGCCGCCTGATGGCCCTTGAGCATCTCGACTACTTCGACCCGCTTGAGCGGCTGCTCCGCAAAGAGCGTCGGACGTGCGCCGGCTGCATTCATCAGGAACGCAAAGAACTCTTCGGCACCGTGATCTTTGTCTGCAAGCTCAAAAACCGTGACGGCAGTGGGCGCAAGCACGGGGATCGTTGCAAGAACTACCGGGAGAAATAGTGAGAATCTTTCGCGACACCGACGCCCTGCTCCGCTGGGCCTACGCCATCGCCGAGCAACCGATTTGCAAGGTCTCGGACGCACAGAGAGCGATGGCCGGCGCGAGCGACACGAACAAATCAGCCGACGGCGCGCTGAGCATTCAGGATCAGCACGGCCAGGCGGCGATGATTCGCCGGTACATTGAGGACATGCCCGAGCTGTTGCAGGCGTACGCCTGGGCGGCCTATTCCTGGGCCGAGCATGAGCGCAAGGGCGGCAACTACATGCTGGATATCCACCTGGCTACCGAGACCGGCATCGTCAACGGGCACATGCGGTTCCTGCTCATGCGCCGGCACATCGAGCTGGGACAACAGCGCTGCATGTCCTGCGAGAGCATCGCGGAGAAGGTCGGCGTCCACAAACGGACGATTCAGCGATACGAGCCCAAGGTCAAGCAGGCCATGGATGCGCTGCGGGCCAAGTTCTTTGATCGCGCCGACGAGCACTTCGCGCGGACTGGGCTGGTTCGTCGCGCCGCTTAGCTTATCGTGCTTGCGAATACATTTGCATTCGGCTAATATCATTGCACGTTAGCGAACAGGGGCGGAAATGGAACGCAAAGACGAAGTGACGATGACCTTGACCGGTCAAGACGGCAGAGGGAACGCATGACCATCACCTACGGCCGCCTATGCGAACTAGCGCAGGAACACGGCTTCGAGATGAGCGAGAAGTTGCGGGAGCTTTTGCGGGGCGTGGAGGCGCTGGACGAATCAGCGAGCTACAAGCGCATGTTTGAAGATGCGGTGGTCAGCCTTGCGGCCATTGATGCGGCCCTCGGGATTGATCCCGATGAGGCTGGCGGCGCAGCGCCGATCCTGGAGGCAATCGCCACACTGAAGAAGCAAGCCGCCGTTGCCCTGTCCGCACTCCCCGAAGAACTGAGGGGCATTCCCGAGGCCATCCGCGAAGGCGGCGGTTTCTGGCGCACCTGCACCGGATGCTATGAAAGCGAAGATGGGCATCCGGTCGGCCACTATCCACACAGCAACGTGCTGGACTGCGCTTTGGGCGGCGGTTGCAGCGAATGCGGCGGTATCGGCGCGGTATGGGACAACACCGATTACAGCGCGATGGTGGACTATCTTGACGCGCTGGAAGAAGCTGAGGAAGCCTCCCAGCAACAGCCCAAACCTCCAGAGCAAACCTCCGAAGCCGGCGGCAAACCTTCGGAGCTGATGAGGGATGCCTACGACCTCGGCTGGCTTGGCTGTGTCGAGTGGTCTGACCGTGATGATCTCGCTGCCGATATGCAATCGCCTGCATACATCAATCTGCGCACGTCGCGGCTCAAAGCCCTTGCTGGAAAACCTGTTGCTGCAACTACGCTGCCGCCCGCCGGCACCGCCGAAGTCGTCCTCGATTACCTGAAAGCCAACGCGGTGCCGAGCTTTCAGGTTGAGGTGACAACCAATCCGGAGTCCGCCTCACTGCGTCAGCAGCAAATCATCACCGTGGGCTTCAGCTCATGGGATCTGCTGATTGAGCACATTCGACTGGCCGCCGCCCCAAAAGGAGCCGCACGATGAGACGCTACCACCTGTGCCTAGACGTCGAAGGCGCCCTGCAGAACATCAAATTCCCGAGCGGCTACCGCGGCATGTTCATCGACAACGGCCGCGAGCTGACTCCGCGGGAGGCCCGCGACACACTCCGCATTGAATCCATGAAGGGCCGCAAGGTCATCCCGATGAGCAAGGAATGCGGTGCGGCATGCCAGCATGCGGAATCCGGTTGTACCGGCTTTGACTACAGCGGCGGCGGGTGCCCGGGGCATCGGGTTAATGAGGAGGCGGCTTGAATGAGCGCCTACTACAACGAAATCGACCCATACGCTGCCCAGTGGCTGCGCAACCTGATTACCGCTGGGCACATCGCGCCTGGCGACGTCGATGAGAGAGACATTCAGGATGTTCGACCTGACGACCTCCGAAGCTACACACAGTGCCACTTCTTCGCTGGAATCGGCGTCTGGTCGCTGGCGCTCCGCCGCGCTGGATGGGCAGACGATCGACCTGTTTGGACCGGTTCCTGTCCGTGCCAACCTTTCAGCGCGGCAGGCAAAGGCCTTGCGTTTGATGACGAGCGGCACCTATGGCCCGCCTGGTTCCACCTCATCGGCGAGCGCCGACCTACAGTCATTCTTGGAGAGCAGGTTGCGAGCAAGGACGCTGATGCTTGGCTCGACCTTGTACAAGCTGACCTGGAAGGAGTGGACCACGCCTTCGGGTGTGAGCCGTTTCCGTCTGCGGGCATCGGTGCGCCGCACATCCGAGACCGCAACTTCTGGTCAGCAGTGCGTGGAGGTGGACGGAATCAGGTTTCCCGTCGAACTCTTCAACGGTTGGCCAACGCCAGCGGCGCGAGACTGGAAAAGCGGCTGCGACACAGCGGCGAACAGAGCCGCCCGCAACGCGGGCGGGATGCTGATGCAAGAGGCGGTGCAGTTGGCCGGATGGAACACGCCGGACACGACCATGACGCAAGCCAAGACGCAGCCCCCCGTGCTGGGCAATCGCAAGCCAACCGATCCTCAGATCAGTTTGGCGGATCAGGCATTTCATTTGGCGGGGTGGCAGACGCCGACCATGATCGACGCTCGCCGGGGAGACTATCAGTACGACCAGGGCGACAAGAGTCGTCCGCGGGCATCCAATCAGGGTATGGCGAAGATGTGCGGCCCGGCCCGACTAACGGCTTCTGGCGAGATGCTGATTGGCTCTTCTGCCGGGATGGCAAGTGGCGGCCAGTTGAACCCGGCACATTCCCGTTGGCTCATGGGGCTCCCGGCCGAGTGGGACGCCTGCGCGCCTACGGAAACGCGATCAACGCTATCCAAGCGCAGATCTGGTGCGAAATCGTGATGGAGGCACTTTCAGCGTGAGTCCATTCCTCGCATTCCAAATCTGGCTAGGCGTCCTGTGGCGCGCCTGGTGGCCCAACAAGACAAACAGGAGAACGGCGGATGAGTGACCGTTACGATGAGTTCCTGCGCGCCAAGATTAAGATGGCGCGCTTCGACGGGTTCGATGTGGACCCGGACGAACTGAACCCGAAGCTCAAGCCTCACACAAAGGACATCGTTCGTTGGGCCGCGAAAGGCGGCAATCGCGCCGTCTTCGCATCGTTCGGCCTGCACAAGACCGTGACGGCGTTGGAGTGGTTCCGACTCATTGGCCTTCATCGCCCAGGCCTGCGTCTCAATGTGTGCCCGCTTGGAGTCCGGCAAGAGTTCATCCTGCAGGCGGCCGAGCATTTCCGCGGCAAGTTCGCGCTAGATCTGCGCTTCATCCGCAGCGACAGCGAGATCGGTGACGAACGCACGATCTACCTCACGAATTACGAGAGCGTGCGCGAAGGCAAGGTCACGCCGGGCTTGTTTCGCGCGTCCAATCTGGATGAAGCGAGCGTCCTGCGCAGCTATGGCAGCAAGACCTATCAAGAGTTCTTGCCAGCCTTTGAGCCCGTCGAATTCAAGTTGGTCAACACGGCCACGCCGAGCCCGAACCGCTTCAAGGAACTGATCCACTACGCCGGCTACCTCGGCGTGATGGACACCGGACAGGCCTTGACGCGCTTTTTCCAGCGCGACAGCGAGAAGGCCGGCAACCTCACGCTCTACCCGCACAAAGAACAGGAGTTCTGGCTGTGGGTGGCGAGCTGGGCGGTTTTCATCCAGCGGCCGAGCGATCTTGGCCATAGCGACGAAGGCTATGTGCTGCCCGATCTGGACGTGCGCTACCACGAGATACCAAGCGACTACGCCAAAGCTGGCCATGAGCGCGATGGCCAGGCGCTGATGTTCACCGATCCGGCGCTGAGTCTCAGCGCGGCCAGCAACGAGAAACGCGACAGCATGCCGGCACGCGTCGAGAAGGTGCGCGAGTTGGTGACGGAAGCACCGGCCGATCATTTCATCGTCTGGCACGATCTAGAAGACGAGCGCCACGCCATCCAGCAAGCCATTCCGGAAGCGGTCAGCGTGTGGGGCTCGCAGCACCTGGACGAGCGCGAGCAGCGCATCATTGATTTTGGGGACGGCAAGCATCGTCTGCTTTCCACAAAGCCGATCATCGCCGGCAGCGGCTGCAACTTCCAGCGCCACTGCCACCGCGAGATCTTCGCCGGCATCGGCTTTAAGTTCAACGACTTCATCCAAGCCATTCACCGCGTGCAGCGCTTCGGACAGACACACACGGTACGGATCGACATCATCCACAGCGAGGCCGAACGGGAAGTTCTGCGTACTCTGCTCGCCAAGTGGGCACAACACGAAGAAATGCAGGCCAAGATGACAACCATCATTCGAGAATACGGGCTGAACCAGCTCGCCATGCAGGAAACGCTCGCTCGCTCTATCGGCGTCAAGCGCATTGAGGTCACGGGCGATCGCTTCGCTGTGGCGAACAATGACTGTGTGGAAGAAGCGAGACTTTTGCCTGACAACCACGTCGACCTGATCGTTACGTCAATACCGTTCGCCAACCACTACGAGTATTCTCCGAGCTACAACGATTTCGGCCACACAGAAGACAACGCGCACTTCTGGCAGCAGATGGACTCCTGACGCCTCAACTGCTGCGTATCCTGAAACCAGGCCGCATCTATGCTTGCCATGTGAAAGACCGCATCCTGTTCGGCAATGTGACGGGCGCCGGCATCCCCACGTACAGCCCTTTTCACGCCGAAGCCCTCTTCCACGGCATGAAACATGGCTTCGACTATTGCGGGATGATCACGGTCAACACTGACGTGGTGCGCGAGAACAATCAGACGTATCGCCTTGGCTACACGGAAATGTGCAAGGACGGGAGCAAGATGAGTGTCGGCTCGCCGGAGTATGTCTTGCTGTTCCACAAGCCGCAAAGCGATCGGTCCAAGGGCTACGCCGATGTGCCGATTCGCAAATCGAAGAACGAATACAGCCTTGCGCGCTGGCAGATCGATGCACATGCATTCTGGCGCTCGAGCGGCGAACGCCTGTTGACAGCCGAAGAGCTGGCCGCGCTGGGCCCGGATAAGCTGGCCAGCCTGTTCACCAAGTACAGCTTGGAAAACGTCTACGACTACGAATTCCACGTCAAGATTGGCGAAGAACTGCAGCAGCGTGGCGCCCTGCCCTCAACGTTTATGAGCCTCGCGCCAGGCTCGCACGATCCAAACATCTGGCATGACGTCACGCGCATGCTGACACTCAATGGCGAACAAGCGCGCCGAGCGGTGGAGAAGCACGTCTGCCCGCTGCAGTTCGATATCGTCGATCGGCTGATCGAGCGCTACAGCAACAAAGATGAGCTGGTCTATGACCCGTTCTGCGGCCTGGGCACGGTCCCATATCGCGCGATCCTGAAGGGGCGCCGTGGCGGCGGTTCGGAGCTGAATCCGACCTACTTCATGGATCAGGTGCACTACCTGAAATCAGCCGAACGCAAGTTCAGCATGCCGACGCTGTTTGATCTGGACCAAGCCGCCTAACCCAAAATCCCCTTGAATCATGCCGATGCGACTGCTAATATATTCGCAACACCCGAAGCCACGGAGGCTCAATAGTCCGCTGCGGTGAGACGCCGCGCGAATCAAAGAATGCAAAAGCCAAGTACGGTGATGACGAAGTAGCGAAAAGCCCTTGGGCAATGTGTAGCGAAAACTCTACGAACCTGAACCGCTGGCGCATGGGTGGATCCGAAAGCCCGACTGACCCTCGTTACCGGGTCGCCCGCCAAGCGCATTCGATGAGTGCTCTTGGCGGGACTGGATGACCTCTTCGTCCAAGACGGTCCCCATAAATGTCCACGGACGGACGCGGAAGGCAGACGAGCGAAATCGTATGTGCCAGCCTGCGGCTATAACAGGCGCGGCCTACAAGTTAGGCGCCGGAAAAGCGTAACCGGCACTCTCAAGCGAGCGTGCCTAGCCCTTCGCCGCACGGAAAGCCAGCCCGTAGCGAGCAGGTGGAAACTGGCTTCTAGGGCGCTCACTTGAGGGAATGCACCGATAGCTCGGTGAACATCTGGACATGTGGCGTCGTGGCCGGGAATACACGGGAGGCGGGAAACCGCTGTGGCTGCCAGAGGCTACCTACCGGAGTCGCGCCCGGCCCTCAACCTTCACGCATGGCGAAGACGCGTTATCTGGAAGTCGCGCCCAGGCGCCATGACGTGAGGGAATGCGCAGGCTGATGCGCGCGTGATAGTGAACCCGGGCACGCGGTCGAGCGGACGTATCTCGAACTGGACCATGTCGGCATTAAGCAGCGCCGGCCCCTCTAAAAGTTCGCCCAGCTTGCTGGGCTATGCAGAGTAGCGAACGCGGCTTTCTGCTGACGAGCTTGTCGCGCGTGACTGCCGGGAGAGCTCGGCAAATGCCCCGGGTTGGACTACGGCGAACTTGTCTATTCGTGCAGTAGCGCGGTTCGATTCCGCGCAGGGGCGCCAGATTACCCGCCATCGCATCATCCGAGATCGAGACCATGTCCAATCCTGAATCCAAGCGAGCCGAGCTACGCCAAGCGGCGGAAGAACTGGACCGCCACGCGCGCGCCAAATGGCAGGCCTTGATGGATCAGGATGGCGAAAATCTGGATGACGACGGCTATCCGACCGACCTTGCTTGCGACAGGATTCGCACATGGCACTGGTCCGATCCGCGTGGATGGCTCAAGTTCGTTGCAGACCTCTGGTATCTCCATGATTGGGGATGGAGCGAGGCCGACGAACCCGATGAGTGGGACGCAAAGAAGATGGTCCGCCGTTATCACGTTTCGACAGCCGGCTGGTCCGGCAACGAAACCCTCATTCGAGCAATGCAGGAAAGTTCGATGCTGTGGCATCTGGTTTGGGTGCAGTCGCGGCGCGGCGGCCACTACATCTTTGAACTTGAGCCTGCCACAGAAGACCGGCGATAGCTCAGCGCACCAACAGAAAAACCGGCCGCACCGATAAGGCGGACGCCAGACCCGTAACTGGCACCCTTCTTCGGAGATACCAATGGCACACGTCAGCGGCCCCTGCTCTTCCCTTCCTGGTAGCGCTCATGCTGTACCAGTCGGCACGATGTGCGATCAGCACCAAGACCGCCCAGCCGTCACCCGCGTCCAGGGCGAGACAGATTCCTTCGGCGCTGAGTACATCGACATGTGCCAAGAGTGCCGTGAAGAATTCAAGCGCCACAAGGACGAGGCCCGGCACGGCCCCTGCGACTGGTGCAAGACCAACGCAACCGACTTGCGCCCGCGCCGCGATTTTGAGGAGGGCATGAGCGGCCCGGTGTATCAGGTATGCGGGGCGTGCGTCAGGCGAGAGAATGAGCGGCTGGCAAAAGAGTTGGGGTGGGACGACTGAGTCTCGCCGCCACACACAAGCGCCCTTCGTGGCGCTTTTTCTTTCCGATGCTTGCTAATGTATTCGCTACGTGCTAATGTTCACGCATGCTAAGACATTCGCAAACACCCAGGAGGAAGAAATGACCGATATCGCCCAGGTCGATGCAGCACCGCCGACCGCCATCATCACGCTTGATCCGCAATCGTACGTTGCTGCCATCTATGCGCCGTTCCGCGAGAAGTTGGACGCGGCCAAGAAGGCGGCCGACGAAGCAACGTTCGACGTCACCACCACGGCCGGCATGGAGGTCGCCAAGAAGCACCGTGCGGTGTTCCGTGATGAGTTCCGGCTTGCAATCGAAAAGGCCCGCACCGAGCGCAAGGCGCCGATTCTGGAAATTGGCCGCCTGCTGGATGGCAAGGCGAAGGAGATCGCCGCCGAGGTCGAGCCCTACGAGAAGCGGTTCGATGATGCGATCAAGGCTGAAGAGCGCCGGAAGGACGCAGAGAAACAAGCCAAGCTCGCAGCCGAGAAGGCTCGCGTTGACGGCATCCGCAAGCTGATCGACGAGATCAAGACTTGCCCCACCGAATGCGTAGGCCAGTCCGCTGCCGCGATCCAAGGCGCGATCAACGAACTGTCGGCGCACGAAATCACGCTCGAAGAGTTCATGGAGTTCGCTGGCGAAGCGGACCAAGCCAAGTGCGTTGCGCTCGGGAAGATGCAAGATGCCCTGACGGCCCAACAGTCGCACGAAGCTGAACAGGCCCGTCTTGCCGCCGAACGCGAAGCCCTTGCCAAGGAGCGCGCCGAAGCCGCAGAGCGTGAGCGCCAAGCCGCTGCCGAACGTGCCGCACAGGAGGCGCGAGATCGGGCGGAGCGTGAGCGCGTCGAGGCCGAACAGCGAGCGGCACAAGAAAAGGCTGAGGCCCTGATGCGTGCGGAGCGCGAAGCGCACGAACGGCGGATGGCCGAGGAACGGGCCGCACTGGCCCGCGAGCAGGCCGCAGTCGCCGCCCAGCGTGCTGAGGCCGAGCGCATTGAGCGCGAGCGTCTGGCAGCGATTGAGGCTGAAGCCCAGTCCAAGCGCGAGGCCGCCGAAGCCGAAGAACGCCGCAAGCGGGAAGAGACGGAAGCTGCAGCGCGCGCCGAGGCCCAGCGCATCGCTGACGAACAGGCTGCCGCCGAAGCTGAGCGCGTCCGCCGTGAGCGAGTGCAGTTCGAACTGAACGGTCCCGGTGACGTGGCAATCGTCGAATTGCTGGCCGCCCACTACGGCGTCACCAATGGCGATGTGGTCGGCTGGCTAGAGCGATTCAACGTCGCCGCCTTCGAGGCCCAGATGGAGAAGGCAGCATGAACGCCCTGCAGATCATCACCGGCACCATCCAAGAGGCGCGCGATAGCTTCGCGGCCGTCCTGACGGATCGGTCGCTGAACTTTGAGCGAGAGGCGGGCTTTGCCGTCCAGATCCTGACCGGCAATGACTATGCGATGGGCATCGCTCAAAGCAATCGGCAGTCCGTCATCAATGCGGTCACGAACGTTGCAGCCATCGGCATCAGCTTGAACCCGGCCAAGAAGCAGGCGTATCTGGTGCCGCGCGACGGCAAGATTTGCCTCGACATCAGCTACATGGGCTTGCTTGACCTGGCCATCGGCTCGGGCTCGATCCGTTGGGGGCAGGCCGAGATCGTCTACGAATCGGACGCTTTCGCGCTGAACGGTTTCGACAAGCCGCCGCGGCATGAGCGCAACCCATTCGCCAAGGACCGCGGCGAAGTGGTCGGCGTCTACGTCGTTGTCAAGACACATGACGGAGACTATCTGACCACGACTATGACCCTTGACGAGGTCAACGGCATCCGCGACCGCTCCAGCGCATGGAAGGCGTGGATCAGCAAGAAGAAAAGCTGCCCATGGGTGACGGACCCCGGCGAGATGGCGAAAAAGACCGTCATCAAGCGCGCCTACAAGCTGTGGCCGAAAACGGAGCGCCTCGACAACGCCATCCACTATTTGAACACCGATGGCGACGAGGGCATCCAGTTCGACAACGGTGCCAGCGCGTCGGCCGATGACCGCATTGACGTGACGCCGATGATCGCCGAGGCGCTGGCCACCAAGACCGACGCAGACGCCCTCGCCTATTGGAAAACCAACAACGGCCGTCTTGCCAAGCAGCCGCAAGACCACACGCGGCTCAAAAAGACCATCCAGGACCATCGTACGGCCCTGCGCGCGGCTGCTGACGAAGCGCGAACCGTGGAGATGCCGAAGGCGACTGAAGCGCCGCCGGTTGATGATGAATTCGTCCGCCAAATGGACTCTGTCGGGAGCGAGCAATGATTCTGATCGAATGCGCACAAGGCACTCAAGAATGGCTGTCGGCTCGCGCCGGCGTGATTACGGCCAGCCGGTTCCGCGATGCCGTCGAAACCCTGAAGAGCGGTGCGCCCTCTTCCAAATCGACGCTCTACGCCGCCCAGGTGGCGATTGAGCGCATCAGCGGTGAGCCCTGCGAGGAAGGCTTCAATTCATGGCAGATGCGGCGCGGCCAGGAGCTTGAACCGTTGGCTCGGATGGCATATGAGGCCCGCACCGGCAATCTGGCCAGCGAATCGGGCGTTGTGCTGACGGACGATCGCCTGTTCGGGTACTCGACCGATGGCCTGATCGAAGAGGATGGGCTCATTGAAATCAAGAGCCTAGTGAGCGCCATCGGTGTGCTGGACATGTGGCAGACGGGCGATCTGTCGGAATACATGCACCAGATCCAAGGCGGGCTCTGGATCACAGGTCGGCAGTATTGCGACTTCATCATGTACGCGCCGCAGCTCAAGAACGTCGGCAAAGACCTGTACTACCGGCGCGTGCTGCGCGATGACGACTTCATTGAGGCTATGGAGCCGAAGCTGATGGCCTTCGCAGCTCGGGTGCAGGAAAACGAGCGGATTCTCCGCCAGCAAGCCGCATGACGAAGGCCACCATGGACCTCAGAAGACGCCTGCAATACAGCAACCCCGTCCAATACCGGTCGCGCTGGTTCGACGGCTTACTCATGGGTGATGATGGCCGCGCCATTCTCGCTGGTTGTGTCTACGGTGCAGCCCTGAGCCTGATGTTTCTTGCTGCCATCTAATCATGGATCAACCGGAAATCATTTCTCGCAAAGAAGCCATAGCGCGAGGATTGAAGCGATATTTCACCGGCAAGCCGTGCAAGCGCGGGCATATGGCTGAGCGTTTAATTAGCACCAAAGCTTGCGCCGAATGCATGCGGATATTTGATCTGGAGCGACGCACCAAAGAGCCGGATAGGGGCAGTAAATATTACGCTAAAAACGCAGAGGTGATGCGAGCTAAGTGGCGCAGATGGGCAGCCAAAAATCCCGATGCGAATCGTGCTAATAGTACAAAAAACAGGGCTGAGCTAAGTCGCGCATACATTGCATGTAAATTAAATATCCCTACTGCACAACTAACTGAAGAACTCTACGCCATGAAGCGCGAGCAGATCGAACTTCACAGACTTCAAATCGAACTTAACCGTCAAATCAAGAGGCTGACCAAATGAACGAAATCATCCAGAACCCAGTTTCGATCATGACGACCGGAGACGCCCGCCGCCTGATTCTTGAAACGATCATGGCCTTGAAAAACGGCGATATGTCTGTCGAGCGCGGAATGGCAATCGCGGCAAATATGAAGGTGTTGAACGACAGTATCAGCGCCGAAGTCAACGCCGCCAAAATAAAAATGCTGGCCAGTGAAAAGGGCCAGGATTTTGGCAAGTTGGTGCAGATGGGGAAAGCGCAGATTGCGATGTGATGGCGCCGCTAATGCCCCGCCGCGTGATTTTTTTCGAGTCGCGGCTTAATGATTGGCGCGCATCGCGCGCAGCTGTTCATAAGCATAAGAGGGCGGCGGCCAAGGTGTTCCAGCACCGAGGCCGCCTAATCACAACCCAAGCCATAGGAGCTTGAGTCATGACTACTATCAATTATACCAACCGTCTTACCTAAGCGCAATCGCACGCCAATTTCTTTTAACCCCACTGCCAATATATTCGCACCATGGAAACGAAACCGAACCTGGATGAGTGGACGAATCCTGATCTGAGCCTGCCGGAAGAGCCGGTGGCCGAGCGCAAGTGCATCGGTTGCGGTGCGCCCGTGATGGATGGAGAGGCGCCGCCCTGCGGTCACTAGCCATGGAACCCCTAGCAACCGGCCACTGGCTGGCGGACGAAAGCGGCGATGTGGTTCATGCGCGCCTCTTCCCCGACGTGAGGCTTGAGGTAACGGGCTTTGCGACGGAAGAGGAAAGGCATGCCGCGGCACGCTGGATTGCCGAGCGGTTGAATCAGCCCATCCACGCGCCGGCCGATGGAATGCCCGAGCGGCTTTACATGGGCCCGGACGGAGCCACGTCGGCCAGTTCGCCAGACGCCACCGAGTACGTGCGCGCAGACATCGCCGCGACGTTCTCGCCGACGGCTGATCAGTTCGCCGAGTCGATCAACGAGATGGCCGCCAAGCACCAGGCGGAACGCGAGCGAATCGTGGCCGCCCTACAGGTCGAGGCGCAAATCGCAGTGAACCCTAGCGCGTATGCGGGCATGTCTCGGGCCGTTTGTTATCAGCGTGGATTGCACGCTGGCGGGGATGCAACGAGGGAAGCCATCAAGGCCGCAGTGCAGAGGGCCATGGAGGAACAGGAATGACCGAAAGATCAAGCAAGCTCAAGTGGAGCCCCGAGGAAGACAAGATCATCGTGGACCACTGGCATACCGACAAGCCGATCAGGATGTGGGTGGATCTGCTGCCAGGGCGCAGCGAGATCGCGATCAACAAGCGCGCCATTGTGCTGCAGCTTGGACAGCGTGGCCATTTGACGAAGCGGGGTAACTCGCCTGCATGGCGGGTGATTCGGAAGCTGCTGGAATCTGGCGAGATGCTGTCGCCGATCGAGATCGAGAAACGCACTGGCATATCTCGCAGGCATGTCTACAACGAAATGCGCCTGCATCACTCAGCAGAAGTACACGTCGGCGGGTATGGCGAGCGCGGGAAAGGCGGCTATCGCCCGAAGCTGTGGAAGCTCGGCCCCGGAGAGGATGCCGCATGGCCCGAGCCGATGACGATGACGGAGCGGAATCGCCGCTACCGGATCAACGTCAAGAAGAACCCGGAGGCTATGGCGCGGGCGGAGGCCAAGAGGGCTCTGCGGGACTGCGAGCGGGCCGGGAAGTTGATTCGGCGGGATGAGGCTGCGGCGTGGCTGACGGGGGTGCAAGCATGAGTCAGAGCGAACTGAATACCGCCTTGCGCGCCGTCCAACTCTACGCAGAACGACACCCAAGACCCCGGCATGTCACGATGACCCAGGCGGCAGAAATGCTCGAGCTAAGCCGCCCCACTGTCCGCAAGCTGGTGCAATCCGGGCAATTGCGCCTGAATGGGTGCGGCCTGATCCCCGTCGAGCAAATCGACCGCCTTCTCACTGCAGACTGATCGGCTTTACGCGGCCTTTCCCAACATCACGTTTTGGTCCGGGTAGAGGGCAGAGATGTACGTCGCCTCCATCCGGTCCAAATCCTCTTCCTTGCACGGGGAGATCGTGAAGCGATCAAACTCCCGGCCATCGTCAATGTGCCTCGCTATGCGCCGAAGAACATTCTTCGACTGCCCGACATAGACGATGCGATCTCGCTTGATGAGGAAGTAGATCCCGCAGATAACGCTTGTTGGTATGGCCGCACCTAGTATTTCGCTGCGGCTCAAGGGAGCGTCAGCCATCGCCTGAAGGATGCGCTCCGGGAAGTTTGGCAAACCGGCGCCCACCTCCACCAACTCCCGAAGCTCGGCTCGGCGCAACGCCCTTGCCTCATACTGGGAGGCCCAGCCCTTGGCGTCCTCTTCCGTGCAAAACACCTTGGAAGCACGATTCCCGCGAATCTTGATTTGAGCGCGCCACTTCTCGCCGAACTTGGTGATGCTAGCCATGGTTCCCTCGTGCGTGAATTTTCCCCATTATTTACGCACAGACACCATAAATCAACAAACTAAGCCAGGTTCGATCCCGGCTCCGGGCACCACTACCGATTCCCAGCATTTCTCGCGTCACGTAACACCTTGATAAACAAGGGGTTGGATATCCACAATTGGGGATCGGCGCGATCCAAGGTTTGCCACTAAGCGTTGCTTTTCGTAGACTGTACTACCCAAAGATTACGCGCGTAATTCCCCACGATGGCATCCTTCTCGCAGCACGGCACGGGCTGGCGTGTCCAAGTCTACGTAGCCGGCACCCGTGACTCCAAGATATTCCGCACCAAGCGCGAGGCTCAGGCATGGGCATCCGCCCGCGAAACCGAGCTGCGCGAGCAGAAAGCCATGGCGCCCGCCGCAAGGCACACAGTGGCCGAAATGCTTCTGCGCTACAAGGAAGAGGTTTCTGCCAAGAAAGGCGGATCGCGCGCCGAGGGTCTAAGGATCGACGCATTCATCCGAGACTTCCCGGACCTGTCCGCAAAATCATTGGCTGACACCAAGACACCGGATATAGCAGCGTGGCGCGACGCCCGGGTCAATGGCAAGTTGCCCGATGGGAGCAAGACGCGCGCCGTTTCCCCCTCCACTGTTCTCCGCGACATCAACTGGCTCCGCAACGCATTTCTGACCGCGCGGGATGAGTGGCATTGGCTGGAGCACAACCCGTTCAAGGGCCTGACGATGCCCAGCGATGGGCCGCCGCGGTCGCGCCGTGTATTGCCTGGCGAAGTCAGGCGTATCTGCCGGCGCCTTGGTTATCGGGTAGGCGTGCCGCCCGTGACAAAGAGCCAGGAAGTCGCCCTAGCCTTTCTTGTGGCTCTGCGGACTGCAATGCGTGTGAGCGAGATACTTCGGCTGGGTCGGGCAACGCTGGATATGCAGCGACGAGTTGCCACGGTCAAACACAAAATGCAGTACGTCACTGGGCGCCCACGCCAAATTCCGCTGTCCCCACACGCGATACGGCTGCTTGCGCCGGTTGCGGATCGCGAACAGTGCTTTACCGTTTCGGCGAAGGTTCTTGATGTTCTATTCCGCAAGGCCCGAGATTCCCTGCTGATCGAAGGCCTGCGCTTCCACGATTCGCGGGCTGAAGCTCTAACCCGCCTTTCTCGCAAGATCGACGTGATGACGCTCGCAAAGATCAGCGGGCATACTGATCTACGTATTCTGCAAGAGGTCTACTACCGAGAAACTGCCGAGGATATCGCCGCCAGGTTGTAACTTCCCTCACGCATCCGGACCATTCTCGTCCGGATCGACTGCCCTGCTACGCCCTCCCTGTTTTTGCATCCCCACAAATTCCCCTTGCGCCCTTCGTGCATCGTGCTAATATATTCGCATACAGGCAATATGTTAGCGCGAGGCGACAGATGCGAAGAGCGGGCAGATCGTTACGAGAGCGGTTCGAAGAGAAGGTGGAGCTAATTCCCGGCGTCGATTGTCATATTTGGAATGCGGG